>CAZIAA010000265.1:0-2951 GCA_964537365.1 uncultured Sandaracinobacter sp. | reverse complement strand
ATGACCAAATGGCTGGCAGGCTGGAAAAAGCAGAGCTGGCGCACGGCTGCGCGCAAACCGGTCGCCAATGCCGACCTCTGGCAGGCGCTGGACGAGGCTGCCGGCCGGCATCGGATTCACTGGCAATGGGTGCGTGGCCATACCGGTCATGACTTGAACGAACGCGCCGACGCTCTGGCCAACACCGCCGTTCAGGACATGCTGTCGCGAAACCCCGCCTGAATCCCGCCCCACCGGCGCGGCACTGCTTGCCAGCGCTGCACATTGCTGACAACATCTGCCCCCGACACACAGATTAAGGGGAGCAAGGGTCGAATGTCCGAAACACGCCAGATCTGTCTGAAGAGCCGCCCGGAAGGCATTCCGACAGCGGAGAATTTCGAGTTGCGCACGGTCTCTCTGCCGCCGCTGCAGGATGGCGAGGTTCTGGTGCGCAATCTTTTCATGTCGGTGGATCCCTATATGCGCGGGCGCATGCGCGATGCCCCCAGCTATACTCCACCGTTCCAGATTGGCGCTGCTCTGGAGGGACGCGCCATCGGCGAAGTCGTCGAATCGCGCGATCCGGCCTTTCGCCCGGGCGACCGGGTGCGTTCGGATTATGGCTGGCGCGAGCAATTTACCACTGAAGGCAGGCGGCTGCTGAAGCTGCCCGTCACGGAAGACATTCCGGCTTCGGCATTTCTGGGGGTGCTCGGCATTCCGGGATTCACGGCTTGGTCGGGCCTGACCCAGATCGGCAAGCCGCAGGACGGCGAAACCATCTTTGTCTCGGGTGCGGCTGGTGCCGTCGGGTCGGTGGTGGCACAAATGGGCAAAATCCTCGGCTGCCGGGTCATTGCTTCGGCAGGAAGCACGGAAAAGTGCGACTGGCTGACTTCGCTCGGTATCGACCATGTGGTGAATTATCGAACAGAAACGGACCTGCTGTCTGCGGTTCGCGCCGGCGCGCCCGATGGCATTAATGTCTATTTCGACAATGTTGGCGGCAAACATCTGGAAGTGGCGATCGAACTGGCGCGGCCTTTCGCGCGCTTTGTCGAATGCGGCATGATTTCCGCCTATAACGCCACAGAGCCGGTCCCCGGGCCGCATAATATCATCATGGTGATTGGCAAATCATTGCGCATGCGAGGCTTCATCGTGCTTGAATTCATGCCTCTGTACGACCAGTTCGTGACGGAAATGACCGGCTGGATTCGCGCCGGAAAGATGCAATGGCAGGAAACCGTCATTGCCGGGCTGGAAAATGCACCAGAGGCATTCATCGGCCTGTTTTCGGGGCGGAACATCGGCAAGATGGTCGTGGATCTGCGCGCCGGCTGAAACCTGGCGCGCCGCCCCGGCCATCCGATACAGAACCGGGGTGCCGGATGAAGCGCGGAATTTTCCCGTTATCGCCAACCACGCTGCATCGGCATGCGTTGCGGCGCAGCGGTGAAGCGGCTATGCGCAGTCTTTGCGAATTCCAAGAGGTGTCAAGCAGATGTCCCGTCGTCGGCAAATTTACGAAGGCAAAGCCAAGATTCTGTATGAAGGGCCGGAGCCTGGAACGATCATCCAGTATTTTAAGGACGATGCCACTGCCTTCAACGCCCAGAAAAAAGGCACCATCAACGGCAAGGGCGTGCTCAACAACCGCATGTCCGAACATTTCTTCACCCTTCTGGGCAATATCGGCATCCCAACTCACTTCATACGCCGGCTCAATATGCGTGAACAACTGGTTCGGCAGGTTGATATAATTCCTATCGAAGTGGTCGTCCGCAATGTTGCCGCCGGGTCTTTGTCCAAGCGTCTTGGAATCGAGGAAGGCACACCGCTGCAACGCACCATTCTCGAATTCTATTACAAGGATGACGCTCTCGGCGATCCAATGATCACCGAGGAACATATCGCCTGCTTTGGTTGGGCCGAACAGGAGGAAATCGCCGATATCGTCGACATGGCGATCCGCACCAATGATTTTCTCGCCGGCCTGTTTGCCGGCGTCGGCATTCGCCTGGTCGATTTCAAGCTGGAGTTCGGTCGGGTGTGGGACGAAGATTTCAGCCGGGTTATCCTTGCCGATGAAATCAGCCCGGATGGCTGCCGCTTGTGGGACATGAAAACCAACAAGAAGCTCGACAAGGACCGTTTCCGCCGCGACCTCGGTGGCGAAGTCGAAGCCTATCAGGAAGTGGCGCGCCGCCTGGGGCTGCTGCCGGAAGGCGGCGACCCCGCGTCGACCACGGATACCGCCGGGAATTTGACAGGAAAATGACGCTCGGCAAATGGCTTCTGGCGGTTTTCGCAACTATTCTGGCAACCGCCACGACGGTCGATGCCGCACCGAAACTGCCAAAACTGCCGCGCTTGATGACCGATCGCGGTGTCCTGTCCCTGCCATCCGCCGCACCCGCCGAAACCCTCTCCTATGGCGAGGCGCCGCAACAGAAGATCGAGCTGTTCCTGCCGGCACGCGCCGCCCGCGAAGCGGACAAGCCCAGCCCGGTTGTTGTTCTGATCGGCGGTAACTGCTGGGCAGGCGACAAGGCATTGCAGATCATGCGCCCTGCGGCCGGCGCATTGATCAACAAGGGCTATGCGGTCTGGTCCGTCGGCTTGCGCGGCATTGACGATGAAGGCGGCGGTTACCCCGGCACTTTCACCGATCTGGCAGCGGCCATCGACCGGATCGCCGAAAATGCCGCGGAATATGGCCTGGATCCGGACCGTGTGGTGTTTTTCGGCCATGGCTCCGGCGCGCATCTCGCGCTCTGGGCAGCGGGGCGCCGCAATCTTCCCAAAGACAGCCCGTTGTTCAGCGAGAAACTGTTGCAGCCCCGCGCGGTCGTCGCAGCGGGTGGCTTCGGTTCCCTGCAAAACTGGCAATCCGCCATTGCCGCAAGCAGCGGCGCTGACATATTGGCAAAGCTGACTTCCGACACGGGCGCTGGCGCCGACAATCC
>CAZIAA010000264.1:1804-2977 GCA_964537365.1 uncultured Sandaracinobacter sp. | reverse complement strand
GCCGGAATAACCGGTGGCATTCACATAATCGGTGTTGAGATAGACGAAGCGGACCGGATTGCCGGCGGATAACACGGGCACCAGCGGCGGATCACCGATCGCCTCGCCAAAAGCGTCTGCTCCGGGGATCAGCGCGTCCGGCCTGGTGGTTGTCAGATAATCAGCAACGCCGGCTGCCTGCGCCGGCGTTGCCAATGCCGGCAGCAGTGCCAGCAGCAATGCCAGCAACGGCCACAACAGAAGATGGGCGAGCGTGACACCGCGACCGTGCAATGCTGCGCTGACGCGAGTTGATTGACCTTGCATGCCCACCCGCGCATTATCGCCGTGCCGGTACAGAGCGTCTTTGACTTATCTCAAAATGCCGGCTGCGCATATATGCTATGCTGTCTTGGGCATGGGTGCGTGCGCGGAGAGCGGGTGAAGATGACGCGATTGAAATCCGAACCGGAGAGGCCCGTGCAATCACTGGCCGAACTGTTCGCCATCGCCCATGATTTGAAGCGCCGCGCGGCGGCTCGCTATGCGCAGCTCGCCAGCGCCATGCTGGCCGCAGGACGGCCACGGCTGAGCGAACTCTTTCGTGATCTCGCCCGGGACGAGGAATGTCATGCCGAACGCATCCGGGCGGCGGCAGGCGTGCCGGAAGAGGCGTCTGATCTGGCGGGGGGCGACGATGGGCCGTTCGACGATGAGGATGCCAGCCTTGCGTCACCAATATTGCAAAGCGCTTATGGCCTTCTCGCAATGGCCGTACGCAATAAGGAACGCGCATTTGCCTTCTGGTCCTATGTCGCGGCCGACGCCGACGCGCCTGAGGTCGTGCAGGCGGCCGAACACCTTGCCGACGAGGAACTGGCGCAGGCGCGGCGTCTGCGGGTCGCCCGCCGCGCGGCCTATCATGCCGACCGTGAAAGCGCGCCGCTGCGGCTCTCTCTTGCCGATGCGGAGGCGCGGGCCGCGGATCTGCTGGTGGCCAGTGCGAGCGAAGCCACTGGATGGCAGACGTTTGTGGAGGGGACGCGTGCCAATGCGCGCGATCTTGCGCAAGCGCCGCTTCGGGCGCCCTTTCGAACCGGTCCGCCGCCGGCGGCGTCACTGGAGGCGCTGCTGGAATGGCTCGTCCAGCGCTATCTTGAGGCGGGTGAAAAACTGACGGATGAAGCGGCGCGC
>CAZIAA010000264.1:0-1704 GCA_964537365.1 uncultured Sandaracinobacter sp. | reverse complement strand
TTTTCTGCCTCTATGCCAGGCCGTTGTTGTTGCACGCGGAGAGAGTGGGAAGTGCGGATCCTGTTTGTCGGGGATGTGTTCGGGCCATCGGGACGGGCGGCGGTGCGGGTGCATCTGCCGCGACTGATTGCGGATTGGAATCTCGATCTTGTCATTGTGAATGGCGAAAATGCAGCGGATCGCGGCTTTGGAATAAATCGCGCCATTTACGAGGAATTTCTGCACGCCGGTGCCGATGTGGTGACCTTGGGCAATCATAGCTGGGATGATCGTTCGGCGCTGGAATTCGCCAGTGATGCGGCCCGGCTGGTGCGGCCGGTCAATTATCTGGATGGCACGCCGGGGCAGGGCTTTGTGCTGGTGGATATGAAGCATGGCGGCAAGGCGCTGGTGGTGAATGCGCTGGGGCAAGTGTTCATGCAGCCGATCAACAGCCCGTTTCCGGAGCTCGACCGGCTGTTGCGCGCATATCCGCTGGCAGTGCGGGCCAATGCCATTATCGTCGATTTCCACTGCGAGGCGACCAGCGAGAAACAGACCGCCGGGCTGTTCTGCGATGGCCGCGCCAGTCTGGTGGTCGGCAGCCACACCCACACGCCGACCGCCGATCATCGAATCCTGCCCAAAGGCACCGGCTATCTGACCGATGCCGGCATGACGGGCGATTATCAGTCCGTGATCGGCATGCAGGCGGATGCCGTCATCCGCCGCCTGTCGACCGGGCTGCCGGCGGGGCCGATCCGGCCAGCGGCTGGTGAAGCGACGCTTTGCGGCGTCGCCGTCGAAACCGATGACGCCACTGGCCTCACGCGCCGCATTGCGCCGCTGCGGATCGGCGGCAGCCTGTCCCAGGCGCGGCCGGATTTCTGGTAGCGGCCGTGGTCCGTCGCTTGCTGTTCTAGATCAGCCCTTCGGCGTGCATGGCCTTTTGCACCCCGGCATCCGCCTGCATATGCTGCATGAAGCGGCCGAGATTGCCGAATTCCGACAGGTCGGGGCCGACCATCGCGGCCCAGTTGGTGACTGCAAACAGATAAGGGTCGGCAATCGAGCGATCGCCGGCAATCCAGTCGCGGCCCTGCAACTGCTGGTCGACGATGGCGTAAAAGCGTTTCAGAGTCGCTCTGGCGTCATCCTTGGCTTCGGCAATGGCGGCCTTGTCGCTGAGGAAGCTGTCGGCGCGGAAAATCTGCCGATAGGCGCCATGGATATCGGAATTGACCATGCCCAGCCAGCGGTTGACTTCGGCGCGTCCGGCCGGGGTGTCGCCACCACTCAGCCGGGCCTCGGGGTGGGTGTCGGCGAGATAATTGAGCACGGCGTCATTTTGCGTCAACACCACGCCATCCACTTGCAGTGCCGGCACGGAACCGGCCGGATTGACTTTCAGATAGGCGGGCTGGTGCAATTCATCGCGCGGCACTTGCTGCGTTTCATAGCTTGCACCGATCCATTCGAGCGTAATATGCGTCGCCAGAGAGCAGGCGCCGGGCATATAGTAAAGTTTCATGCGGAAATCTCCTGTCTGAGCAGGCCTCCTATATGCGCCGTTCGGACCTCACGCGATAGGGGGAGAGCCGGATTTTCTGGTGCTTTTATGCCGCCGGCGGAAACCCTTCGGCCTGCAGGACCCGCACTACGGCTGGATCAGCGCGCAGACGCTGCGCCAGGCGCGTGATATTGGCAAAGCCGGAGATGTCGAAA
>CAZIAA010000263.1:0-2981 GCA_964537365.1 uncultured Sandaracinobacter sp. | reverse complement strand
CGCACTTCGCGCACGGTGTTCCAGATCGGGGTGTAGCGGTCGCGGTTGGTGGTGAGGCCGGACAGCGGCTGGTCTTTCAGCGGTGGCGACAGCCTTGGCCCTTCACCGGCGGTGAAGGCGACATCCTGACCCAGCGCCCAGGGCACGATCAGGATATCGGAAAACAGGATCGCGACATCGAAGCCGAAGCGGCGAATGGGTTGCAGGGTGACTTCGCAGGCGGCCGAACTGTCGGTTGCAAGAGCGAGAAAGCTGCCTTTCTCGGCGCGCAGGGCACGATATTCCGGCAGATAGCGTCCGGCCTGACGCATGAGCCAGACGGGGGGCGGGTCCAGGACTTGTCCGGCAAGGACAGCAAGTGCGCGGTTCATGGCTGGATCGTCTATCCGTGATCGGGGCTGGTGGCAAATGCCATGCCGGGGGCAACATAATCAGAATAGAATGATTCTGAAAAAGGCTGTGGTGTCTGTTGGCCGGTGAATCCTGGGGATGCTTTTTTATCCACAGCTCTGTGCACAGCAGGCAGACAGCGAAAATCCCTGTTTTGATTTAGGGAATCGATAATTTTCCGGAACCCCGATATTGAGGGTCGGATGTTTCCAACAGGTGCAGAATGGCGGGTGAAAGCTGCGCATGGGCGGGGCCGGAATTGCCGCACCGATCCGTCCACCTTTGCGCCCACAGAATTTCGCAGCCATGCCAACGGCTTTTCCAAAGAGTTATCCACGGTTTTGCAGACCCGTCGGTGCAATCCATGCGGTTGAATCTGCATCTGGTGTCCGATTCGACGGGGGAAACCCTGGAGAGTCTGGTGAAAGCCGGGCTGGCGCAGTTTCCTGATGTCGATGCAGTGAAACATTACTGGCCGATGGTACGTTCGGAGGGGCATCTGGATCGCGTGCTCGATGAAGTCGAGCGGATGCCCGGGCTGGTGCTGTATACTTTGGTGGCGCGCACGGTGCGCAAAAGGCTGGAGGCGCGCTGTGCGCTGCTGGGTTTGCCAGTGATTTCGGTGATGGATCCAGTGATTCGCGGGCTGGAACGCATGCTGGGCACCACGGCGGCCTGGCAGCCGGGCGGGCAGCATTTGATGGATGATGCCTATTTCGGCCGCATCGATGCCATCGACTGGACCATGGAGCATGATGACGGGCTCAATCCGCAGGACTGGGATGAAGCCGATCTGGTGCTGGTTGGGGTCAGCCGCAGCAGCAAGACGCCGACATCCATTTACCTTGCCAATCGCGGTTATCGTGTTGCCAATATGCCGCTGGTTCCGGGCCGGCAATTGCCGCAGGAATTGTTCGAGCTGAAGGCGCCGCTGATCGTCGGGCTGACGGTGTCGGTGGATCGGCTGGGGCAGATCCGCCGGGCACGGGTGCTGGAAGAAAATATGGCGGGCTTTGGCGCCGGCTATATCGATCCGGACAATATGACTGCGGAAGTGGCGTCGGCGCGGCGGCTGTTTGCCGACCGCGGCTGGCCGGTCATCGATGTGACCCGGCGCAGCATCGAGGAAACCGCGGCCGAATTGATCAACATGCTGAGCCGGCGTAACGTCCTGCGCAAATCATGACGTTTTGCGATAGCGCCGGATTGATGGGGATTGCATGCTGATTCTGGCGAGCGGCAGCGCGGCGCGGCAATCGATGCTGCGCGCGGCGGGGGTGGATTTTTGCGTGGTGCCGGCGGCGATCGACGAAGCCGCCCTGTTTGCGCAATATCCGCTTGCGCAATATCCGCCGGGGGCGCGCGGTGCGCAGGTGGCGGAAGCACTGGCTGCAGCCAAGGCGCTGGCGGTCAGCCGCGACCATGCGGGTTGTCCGGTGCTGGGGGCGGATTCGGTCGTTGAACTGGAAACCGGCGAATTGTGGCAGAAACCGCAATCGCTTGCGGAATTGCGCGCGCAGCTTGGGCGCTTGCGCGGGCGCCCGCATGATCTGCATTCGGTTGCGGTGGGTGTGCGCGACGGCGAAATCATCTGGACCGCGGCGGCCAGCGCGCGATTGTTCGTGCGCGATTTTACCGACGACTGGCTGGATGGCTATATCCGCGCTTGTGGAACGGACATGCTGGCAAGTGTCGGCGGTTATCACATCGAAGCTTTGGGCGGGCAGTTGTTCAGCCATGTCGAGGGTGATCAGTTCGTGGTGCGCGGCTTGCCTTTGTTTGCAGTTCTGGCCTGGCTGCGGGAGATTGGAGAGTTGCAGACATGAACACTGCCGGCGTGATCGGCTGGCCTGTCGCCCATTCGCAAAGTCCGCGCATCCACCGTTTCTGGTTGCAGGCGCTGGGGCTGGATGGCGATTATGCCCGTTTTGCAGTGGCGCCCGATGCGTTGGGTCATGCCATCCGGGCGTTGCCGGCGCTGGGGATTTCCGGTGTCAATGTGACGGTGCCGCACAAGATTGCGGTGCGGCAGTATCTGGATGAAGTCGCGCCCGAAGCATTAGCGGTGGGCGCGGTCAATACCGTGGTGGTGGAAGACGGCCGGTTGATCGGGCGCAATACCGATGTTGACGGTTTTCTGGAGCCGTTGCGGGATGTGCCGGTTGGCCGCGCTGCGGTGATTGGCGCGGGTGGGGCGGCGCGCGCCGTTCTGGTGGGGTTGCAGCGGCTGGGGGTGGCGCATGTCAGCATCCTCAACCGAACGGCCGATCGGGCGGAACAGTTGCTGGATGATCTGGGTCTTGCCGGCACGGTGTTGCCGTTGGAGAGCCGGATTCCGGCCGTTGATCTGCTGGTCAATGCATCGAGCCTGGGCATGGCGGGGCAGCCGGCGCTGCCATTTGATCTGTCGGCTTTGCCGGAATCGGCACGGGTCTATGATATCGTCTATGCGCCGCTGGAGACGGCGTTGCTGCGCGCGGCGCGGGCGCGTGGGCTGGTCGGGATTGACGGCTTGCGCATGTTGGTCGGGCAGGCGGCGCCGGCCTTTCAATATTTTTATGGCGCGGCCGCACCGCGCGCGCGGGATGCGG
>CAZIAA010000262.1:0-2998 GCA_964537365.1 uncultured Sandaracinobacter sp. | reverse complement strand
ACTTCGATCCCGGACATCTCCGGCATGTTCCAGTCCAGGACCAGCAGATCGAAGGTGTCCTGGCGCAGACGATTGACCAAAGTCCGGCCGTGCTGAAAAATCTGGTAACTATAGCCGGCCTGGGCGAGCATCCCCGCAATCAGTTCCGCCTGGGCCCTGTCATCATCAAGTATTGCACAGCGCATGGCACTTCTTCCGCCTGAAATCCGGCCGTCATGTTTCCGGCCGCTATCTGTTCGTGTCCGCTGCCTGCCGACAGGCAGACAGAAAACAGCTGTTGAATTTCCCTTTCCGACTGGAACTCCCAAACTCACTCTGAAAATTTGCCCAATCCGGAACCCTGGAGCGGACACCGTATATCAATTTTAACAATTAAAGTGTAAATTTATGGTAAGGGCATGACTCCTGCTCCAAGTGTAATCGCACTGCGCACCGCCCGCATCCGGACACAACCGACCCACCGAAGCCGACCCACCGAACAAGGCACAACCCGGCATCAGACACACGCACGCCGGTCATCGCAACGGCTGGTCTCAGGCACATGACGCAGTTCCAGACCCGCAATTGCGCGAACCGCCGCCCCAGGCATCCGCGCGATCCGGCCGGGCGAACCGGTGGAACGATTCGGTTTTACGGACTGCCACTCCGCAATGCAGCAATAATTTACTATTCCATTAACCGCCAGATGGTGGAAAAATTAAGGCCTGCGGTGTGAAAAATCACTGCAAAGGCGGGGCTCCAGACGATTTGGGATTTGACGATAGCGCAAAGGGGTGGAAATAGAGGGTTGCAGGGTTTGGGGGGAAGCCCCCGGTTCGATCAATCTGGTCCCCCATGGGAGTGTTGCCTGAAGGGACTGCAAGGAAACAGCCGGCGCCGGCGCAATCCGCCAACGGGTTCGGCCCGGAAAACCAAGGGAAAGAGGGTTAAATGGCTGAAAAGAAACTGAACGGACTGCAAACTCCGCTCACGCCGTCGCCTCAGCTGGCAGCTGTCGTCGGTGGTGGCAAATTGCCGCGCGGGCAGGTCGTGAAAAAAATGTGGGAATATATCAAGGCCAATAATCTGCAGGACGCCAACGACCGTCGCCGAATCAATGCGGATGCCAAACTGAAGCCCATTTTCGGCCAGGACAGCGTCACCATGTTCGAAATGAACAAGCATCTGGCGAAACATCTTTCATAATCGGCACGGCTGCGGCGCAGGGCAGGCGTTGTCCTGAAAAGTTCGCGCCGGCGCGCCAAAAGGCACTCTCTTACGCCCGGAAGAACATGGGTCCCGGCAGGAACTGCCCGTCCATACCTTCCGGGCGTATTGTTTTTCCGCTGCAACAATCCGGCCGCAGCGGCCGCTTCAGGCCAATTCAGGCAAATGATCTGGCGGGCGCGGGCAGGCGTCCCCGCCCGGATGAAACGGGATTTCAATCGGAACCGTGGCCGGTTCCTCCGGCCAGCGGGTGCAGCCGCTCGACCGTCTGCGCCAATTGGTTGTTGCTGATGTGGGTGTAACGCTCGGTCGTCGAGATATCGGCATGCCCGAGCAGCGCCTGCAAGGCGCGCAGATCGGCGCCATTGGCCAGCATGTGCGTTGCAAAGGCATGCCGCAACACATGCGGAGAAACGCGCGCTGCGGAAATTCCGGCCGCTGCCGCCAGTGCCTTGATCAACTGATACAGGCGGATTCGGCTGAGATGACCTTTCCCGGACGGAAACAGATAGGGGCTGATTGCCGGCACCTGGACAAGCTGGGCTTCGACCGCCCGCAATGCCGCCGGTGACAACGGAACCAGCCGCTGCTTGTCTCCCTTGCCAGTGATGATTGCAAAAGGCTGCGGTGGCCGGATGGCATTTCGGGGCAGGGACACAAGCTCCGTCGCCCGCAGCCCGGAGCCATAGAGCAGTTCCATCAACGCGCGTAACCGGACCTGCCTTGGGCCCGGCTGCTCCCGCTCCAGCAGCGCCAGCGCATCGAACATGTGATCGACATCGGCGACGGACAGGGTTTTCGGCAGCGGCCGCCCCGGCTTGACTGCTGCCAGTTGCCGCGCCGGATTATCCAGCCGCAGCCCTTCGGCCAGCAGGAAGGCAAAAAACCGCCGTAGTGCCGCACGCCGGCGTGCAATGGTGGACGCAGCATAGCTGTCCCAGCCGGCAAACAGCTGCTGCAACCCGGCCACATCCGCGACTGCCAGGCGGCCGGCCAGGGCTTCGGATGCCGCCGTCAGATCACGGCCATAAGCGGCCAGTGTATTGGCAGCCGCGCCTCTTTCACTCGCCAGCATGTCGAGAAAAAGCGCGATGGCGCGTTGATCGGAAATCACCGCCATGCGCAATCAGATCCTGTCAGGCATTGAAGTGCAGGCGCAGGCCCGGTTCGTCCCAGCGCGCCCGCACCAGCCGCCCGCTCGATGACAGGGTGACGGCAGCGTCGCGCATATCGGCGCCGCCAAAGGCGATGTTGGTGGTCAGCGGGTCGGGGAATTCATGATAGGTGATGGCACCCGAACCCGGGTCGGCAACGCCAATGCCCGGGCGCTGTACCAGCGTCGCCTGCGCGATCTTGCCGCTGGCCAGCATCGCCAGCGAATCGAGAAGGGTGCGGGCGGGGTAATCCGCCACCACCCGCCCCGGCATTCCAGCAACCGGGCCCGGCGCCACTTCCCCGGGCCCGGTAATATCAAATCCCAGGATATAGCCATGGCTGCACACGGCGGCGTAAACGGTGCGGCCATCCGGCGACAGGCCAACGCCATTGAAGTCGGGTCGATACACAGCGCGTTTCAGCGGCCGGCCATCGGGCGCGCCGTAATACAGCCCGCCATGCACCTTGTGGTGGGCATGGCTTTTGCCCAGATCGGTGAACCAGAAGCCACCATCGGCATCGAACACAATGTCATTCGGCCCGGACAAAGCCTGTCCGTTGTAACTGTCGTACAGCCGCTCCACCTTGCCGCTGGCCAGGTCGATTCGTTCGATGCGACCGGTGGTGTAATCCGCAG
>CAZIAA010000261.1:0-3002 GCA_964537365.1 uncultured Sandaracinobacter sp. | reverse complement strand
CTATCGCATCTGATTTTTCGGATTCCTGCAACAGCAAGGGGAATTGTCATGTTGAAATATGGGCTTGCAATCACGAGCGCGCTGCTGCTGGCGGCGCCGTCGCTGGCGGCGCCGGTGGATCTGAGCGGCTGGGTTGCCGAAGGTTATCCGGGACAGCACAACTGGGTGTTGCGGTCCGGCAATAACGCCGTGCTGCAAACCTATAACGGCTATCCGACGGTGTTCTACAGCAGCGGCAATGCCCAGGGCAAAGCGCTGTCCGGCAGCATCAGCGTGCAGTCGAACGGCGATGATGATTATATCGGTTTCCTGTTGGGATTCACCCCGGGCGGCCTGCAGTCGAGTTCGACGGATTATCTGCTGATCGACTGGAAAAAAGCCGATCAGGGCGGCTATTATGGCTGCGTTCCGCCGGCCGGCCTTGCCATTTCGCATGTCAGTGCCGGCCTCGGTGAAGATGCCGGCGCCTGGTGCCACAACCCGGACAATGGCGTGACCGAATTGCAGCGGGCAGCGACGCTGGGCGATACCGGTTGGCAGTCGTTCGAAGAATATGTGTTCACGCTGGAATTCACGTCGACCAATGTGAAGGTGTTCGTGAACGACAATCTGGAAATCGATCTGGATGGCACGTTCAGCAATGGCGCCTTTGGCTTCTACAATTATTCGCAGGCGAATGTGCTTTATGCCGGGATCCAGGAAGATGAGCTGCCACCCGTCACGGGCGGCGTTCCGGAGCCGGCCAGCTGGGCGCTGATGATCGCTGGCTTCGGGCTGGTTGGCGCGGCGGTGCGGCGGCGGTCGCGGCGCGCCCTGGCCTGACCCGGAAGTCACTTGGTCTGAATCAAAAAGGGGCGCCCTTGCGGGCGCCCCTTCTGCTTTGGACGGTGGCCAAAGCTCAGCCGTTGCCGATGCCCAGCCCGAGATCGTCGAGGCTTTTGGCAGCCAGTGCCTTCGCTGCGAACGCCCAGTTCAGATGCTTGTCGGCGACTGCCTTCAGATAAGCAGCGCGGGCGCGCTGATGGTCGAGGTAATAGGCATGTTCCCAGACATCGACGGTCAGCAGCGGCTTCAGGCCGGGGTCGATGACGGGGGTTTGCGCGTCATGGGTGGAAATGACCTTGAGGGCGCCATTCTGTTCCACCAGCCAGACCCAGCCGCTGGCGAAATGCCCGGCGCCCTTGGCAGCGATTTCCTCTTTCAGCTTGTCGACCGAGCCGAAAGCCTTGTCGATCGCAGCCTTGAGGTCGCCGCTGGGTTCGCCGCCATTGGGAGCCAGGCTCTGCCAGTAGAAGGCGTGGTTGAAATGCTGCGCGGCGTTGACGAACAATTCCGAGCCGCTGACGAATTTCGACACTTCCTCCGGCTTGGCGTCGGCGCGGGCGCGGATGATTTCAATCAGGCTCTTGTCGCCGAGACCGGCCTTGTCGGCGAGTTCATTGGTCTTGTCGACATAGGCCTTATGGTGGCCATCATGGTGCTGGGCAAAAGTGTCGGCGGAAATCGCCGGGTCGAGGGCATTGGGGGCGAAGGGCAGTGGCGGGAGAGAGAATTTGGCAGCCATGCGGTTTTCCTTTCTTGTTCTGCATTGAATTCAGCATGCGTATTATGGTCACAGCGCAGGCGCTCTTGCAAGCGGGGCGGCGCGCTGTTGGCGGCAAATTTGCCGGTATTGGCGGGATATTGTCGCAACCAGATCTGATATTGATTATTAGTATCGTTTTACTGGCCCGGTTGTTGCAATCAGCCAGTCGCGGACGTCCCCCGCAACTGTCGGCAGCAGCACTTCACGCACCCGCGCGTGATAGGCGTCGAGCCAGCGGATTTCGCCATCCGTCAGCAATGCGCGGTCGATCAGGCGCTGGTCGATGGGGGCAAAAGTGATGGTTTCGAACGCCAGCATGTCCTGACTGTCGCCTGCCTCTCGGTCTTCGACGACGACCACCAGATTTTCGATGCGGATGCCATATTCGCCATCCTTGTAATAGCCCGGCTCGTTCGAGATCACCATGCCGGGATACAGGATTTCGCCGACTCCGGGTGCGGTCGCGGCGGCGGCGATTCGCTGCGGGCCTTCATGCACGCTCAGGTAATGGCCGACGCCATGGCCGGTGCCGTGGGCGTAATCGAGCCCGGCCGCCCACAGATATTGCCGCGCCAGCGCATCGAGCTGGCCGCCGCGCGTGCCTTGCGGGAAGCGGGCGGTGGCAAGCGCGATATGGCCTTTGAGCACGCGGGTGTAACGGTCGCGTATTTCGGCCGTGGGTGCGCCGATGGCGATGGTGCGGGTGATGTCGGTGGTGCCATCGTCATATTGCCCGCCCGAATCGATCAGATAGATGCGGGCGCCGGCAAAGGGCCGGTTGCTGGCGGGGGTGGAGTGATAATGCGGCAGTGCGGCATTGGCGTCGAGCGCGGAGATGCTGTCGAAGGACAGGTCACGCAGGCGGTTCGATTGCCGCCGAAACGCTTCCAGCCGCGCCGCCGCATCCAGTTCGTCGGCGGGCGGGTCGGTGTCGAGGCTGTGCAGGAATTTGCTGACTGCAGTGCCGTCGCGGATATGCGCCGCGCGCATGCCGGCCAGTTCGGTGGGGTTTTTCTGCGCCTTGGGCAACACGCAGGGGTCGCGCGCCTCAAGGATGGTGGCGCCGCCGCGCTGCAGCGCTTCGGAAATTGCCACCACCGCTGACTGCGGGTCGATCCACACTGTGCCCTGCAAGCGTTCGAGCGCGGCGCCGAATGCGTCATAAGGCTGGATGGCGACATTGTCGCCCAGATGCGCATGCAAGGCAGGCGTGACTTTGGCCGGATCGATGAACAGGCTGGCGCTGGCGTCGGCGCCGGCGGCATGGACGATGGCGAATGCGCGCACCACCGGCGTGCGCCAGATGTCGGTGCCGCGAATGTTGAATGCCCAGCACAGCGAATCGAGCGCTGACAGCACGACATGATCGGCGCCCTGTGCTTTGGCGTCGGCGATGATCTGTTGCAGCTTTGCGCTG
>CAZIAA010000260.1:0-3006 GCA_964537365.1 uncultured Sandaracinobacter sp. | reverse complement strand
GATCCCGCGCCTGTCATTGCATCTCGATCGGCTGGCGGCTTCGGCGCGGCGCTTCGCTTTTGCCTTCGATCGCACGGAACTGGAACGCCGGCTGGCGGCACTGACGCCCGATTGCGCGCGCCGGCTGCGGCTGGTGCTGTGCAAGGATGGCGCGGTGACGCTGCAGACCTTCGATCTGCCTGCCCTGCCCGATGCGCCGGTCAATGTCGCCATTATGCCTCTGCCGCTCGATCCCGGCGACTGGCGGCTGTGCCACAAGGTCGGCGAACGCGACTTCCACGAACAGGCCCGGCGCGCCTCCGGCGCTTTTGAATGCGTCTATCTCCGCCCCGACGGGCTGCTGACCGAAGGCAGTTTCACCAATATCTTCGTCGAACGCGATCGTATGTTGCTGACGCCGCCGGCCAGCCTCGGTCTGTTGCCCGGGGTGTTGCGCGCCGAATTGTTGCAAAGCGGCCGCGCCCGGGAATGGCCGCTGCGCCGCGCTGACCTTCAATCCGGTTTTTGGCTGGGCAATTCGCTGCGCGGCCTGATACGCGCGCGGCTTGCAGGCTGAGCACAGAACTTCTATGTGCGGCCCCGGCATTTTGCCAGATCATCCGGAGCAAATCGCACATGGCCTTTCTTTCCGCCGCCATCCGCCGCATCCAGCCATCCGCCACCATGGCCGTCACCAACAAGGCCGCCGAACTGAAGGCCGCTGGTCGCGACATCATTGGTCTGGGCGCGGGGGAACCGGATTTCGATACGCCGGATTTCGTCAAGGAAGCCGCCATTGCCGCCATCCGCGCCGGCAAGACCAAATATACCGCGGTCGATGGCACGCCGGAACTGAAGGCCGCGATCCAGCTGAAATTCAAGCGCGACAATAATCTCGATTACGCGCTCAATCAGATCAGCGTGAATGTCGGCGGCAAGCACACCATCTTCAACGCGCTGGTGGCAACGCTCGATGCCGGCGATGAAGTCATCGTGCCGGCGCCCTATTGGGTGTCCTACCCGAATATCGTCGAATTCTGCGGCGCCACCCCCATCATCATTCCCTGCCCGCTGGAGCAGGGCTTCAAGCTCAGCCCGGCCGATCTGGAACGGGCGATCACGCCGCAGACCAAATGGCTGATCCTCAATTCGCCATCGAACCCGACCGGTGCGGCCTATACCCGGGCGGAACTGCGGGCGATTGCCGATGTGCTGCTGCGCCATCCGCAGGTCCATATCCTTGCCGACGATATGTATGAGCATATCGTCTATGACGGTTTTCAGTTCACCACATTGGCCGAAGTGGAGCCGCAATTATATGACCGCACGCTGACGGTGAATGGCGCGTCCAAGGCCTATGCCATGACCGGCTGGCGCATCGGCTTTGCCGGCGGCCCGGCGGAAATCATCAAGGCGATGGCGAAAATGCAGAGCCAGTCGACCTCCAACCCGTCCTCCGTGGCGCAGGCGGCAACGGTCGCCGCACTGACTGGTCCGCAGGAATTCCTGCAGGAACGTGCCAAGGTGTTCCAGCAGCGCCGCGATCTGGTGGTGTCGATGCTGAACCAGACCCGGGGCCTGAAATGCCCGACTCCGGAAGGTGCATTCTATGTCTATCCGGATTGTTCCGGGCTGATCGGCCGGAAAACGCCGGACGGCAATATGCTGGAAAATGATTCGGACATCGCCACCTATCTGCTCGAAGCCGAAGGCGTGGCCGTGGTGCCGGGTGTCGCATTCGGCCAGTCGCCGGCATTCCGCATCAGCTATGCCACCGCTACCAGCGCGCTGCAGGAAGCCGGGATGCGTATCCAGCGCGCCTGCGCTGCATTGTCCTGATCCTGTCCTGACCCTCTCTCCGCGCTGCCCGACAGCGTGGAGCAGAAATCCTCAGCGCCAGTCGCGGATACGCCAGCCGCGCCTCCGCGCCAGGCTGCGCAATTTCGCCGAAGGGTTGGCGGCAATCGGGGTATCCGCCCAGCACAGTGCCGGCAGGTCGCTGATATGGTCGGACACAAAGGCGACGCTTTCCGGGCGTCCTTCTTCCAGTCGCGCCAGAATCATGCGCAGCTTGCCCATGCCATAACAATTTTCGCCACGGATGCGGTTGCACAGATAATCCCCGTCCCAGACATTTTCCGTGGCAATGACGGCATCGACCGGCCAGCGCGCCGCCAGGGCAGCAGCAAAGAAACGGCAGGAGGCAGTCGCCACCCAGATCTGATGGCCCTGGCGGCGATCCTCGGCCATGGCATCCAATGCGCCGGCCAGTTCCATGCGCCGGCCGAAGCTTTCGGCAAAGGCGGCAGCGGCGCGTTCGACCTTCACGCGCGCCACCCGCCGCCCCATCATCAGGCCCTGCGTTGCCTGCTTCAGTTCCTTGCGGTCGGTAAAGCCCAGCACAAAGGCCAGCGACGGCAGCAGCATGAATGGCGCCAGCAGCAAGCGCCAGGGCGCTTCGCGAAACGCATAGAAGAACAGCCAGCTGGTCCAGCTGGGCTTGCGGGTGATGGTCTTGTCCATGTCATAGACGCAAAGTTTCATGGCGTTCCTCTATCGCGGGTGGCGGGCGCGCCAGGTCGCCGGCGGCAGGCGGTCAGGCGCCGGCAAGGCCCATAGCCCGCGCCCGGCCTGCATCGCGGCATTGTGGCAGGCGCGAATCCCGGCATCCGGCATATAGCGGTCGAACGCCCAGGCGTCGCCGCTGCAGGCCATGGCGGCATTGACGTAAACCCCATCCTGCCACACCCGCGCCACCAGCCGGCCATAGATGTCCTTGTCGGTCACTTCGACGGTGACGGGCTTGTCCAGCACCAGCCTTTTCATGGCGACGCTGGCTTGCTGGCCCCAGGGCTGGCCCCATTCCGGCGCATCGATCCCGGCCATGCGGATTTCGCTGACGTGATCGCGGTCCAGCCGTTGCACCAGCAGGGAATCGCCATCCTTGACCTTGATGACCCGGCCTTCGAACAGGCTCCCCACCGGGCCGGGCGCGATTTGTGCGGACGTTGGCGCGGCGGTTGCGGG
>CAZIAA010000259.1:0-3031 GCA_964537365.1 uncultured Sandaracinobacter sp. | reverse complement strand
GCGACGTGCGCGGCTTCTCGCTCAAGTTCTATACATCGGAAGGCAATTACGACCTGGTCGGCAACAATACGCCGGTCTTCTTCGTGCGCGACCCGATGAAATTCCCCCATTTCATCCGCAGCCAGAAACGGCTGCCGGATTCAGGCCTGCGCGACAACCACATGCAGTGGGATTTCTGGACCAATAATCCCGAAACCGCGCATCAGGTCACCTATCTGATGGGCGTGCGCGGCCTGCCACGCACATGGCGGCACATGAACGGCTATGGCTCGCACACCTATATGTGGGTGAATGCCGCTGGCGAAAAATTCTGGGTCAAATACCACTTCCACACCGAACAGGGGATGAAATATTTCACCAATGCCGAAGCAGCAGCAATGGCGGGCGCCGATGCCGATTACCACCGCCGCGACCTGTTCGAGGCAATTGCGCGCGGTGAACATCCGCGCTGGAAAGTGTCGGTGCAGGTGATGCCCTATGCCGAGGCAAAGACCTATCGCTTCAATCCCTTCGACCTGACCAAGACCTGGCCGCACGAGGATTATCCGCTGATTCCGGTCGGCACGATGACCTTGAACCGCAATCCGGAGAACTTCTTCGCCGAAATCGAGCAGGCTGCCTTTTCGCCCGGCAATGTCGTGCCGGGGATCGGCCTGTCGCCGGACAAGATGCTGCTCGGCCGGGCATTTGCCTATAATGATGCCCAGCGCAATCGCATCGGCACCAATTTCCACCAATTGCCGGTCAATCAGCCGAAAGCGCCAGTGAACAGCTATATGTTCGATGGCCAGATGGCCTATCACCACAGTGGTGCGGCGCCGGTTTACGTTCCCAACAGCGGTGGCCGCGCCTGGGCGGATGAAACCGGACCGGCCGAGGACGGTTGGGAAGCCGATGGCCAGATGGTGCGCAGCGCCTATACCCTGCGGGCCGAGGATGACGACTTCAGCCAGCCCGGAACCCTGGTGCGTGAAGTGTTCTCCGACAATGAGCGGGCGCAACTGGTCGATCAGGTCGCCGGCAGCCTGCTGGGCGGCGTGCGGGAGCCAGTGCTGGGCCGGGCATTTCAGTACTGGAAGAACATCGACGCCGACATCGGCCGCCGGATCGAGGAATGCGTGCGCGCCGGTGCCGCCCCGGAACCCGCCGAAGGCATGGGCGAGGGCTGATCGGCAGCGGGTGGCCGGAACGCACTTGCGTGCGGCCACCCCGCACCCCTATTCTCGGGCTGGAAAGGTTCGGTCATGAAAAATTACAAGGTCGGCTATCTGATTGGCAGCCTGGCGCGGGAATCGATCAATCGCAAGCTGGCGGGCGCACTGATCAGGCTGGCGCCGGACAATCTCGCTTTTACCGAGATTCCGTTTCGCGATCTGCCGCTCTACAGTTATGATTATGATGCGGATTATCCGCAGGCGGGCAAGGACCTGAAGGCGGCAATCAAGGCGTCCGACGCCATTCTGTTCGTGACTCCTGAATATAACCGCTCGATTCCCGGCGGTCTCAAGAATGCCATCGACTGGGCCAGCCGCCCATGGGGCACCAACAGCTTCACCCACAAACCCTCGGCCGTCATCGGCGCATCTCCGGGCGCCATCGGCACGGCGGTGGCGCAGCAAAGCCTGCGCAGTGTGCTCGGCTTCTGCAATTCACCGCAGATGAACGCGCCCGAAGCCTATATCACCTTCAAGCCCGGCATGATCGACGACAATGGCGAAGTCACGGTTGAATCCACCCGGGATTTTCTGCGCAGTTACATGCAGGAATTCCACGACCATATCGAGCGCGTGCTGACGGTGTTGCCGAACCAGAACTGACTATTGGGCGGGATGCCCGGTAAGGCCGCGCACACATATATTGGCGCCGGCATGGGCATGCCGGCCTGATCCTGGCGGCCCTTTTGCTTTTGCGCGCAGGCCTGATTCGATGTCGTCTTTCGGCCCGGACGATTCCGCGCGCCATTCATATCTTCTCTGTGTCGCGCGGGGACCATGCAATATGGGTGGCGCGGGCAGGGGACAGTAGGGGGGATTTTGCATGGATGACATGAATATCATCCTGCTCGGGCTATTGGGCAGTACGGCCGCTGGTTTCATGACTCTGCTGGGGGCAATACCAGTGCTGTTCGGGCAGGGCATGTCGGCGCAGCGCGAAGATACCTTGCTGGGTTTTGCCGCGGGCGTCATGTTGGCGGCCAGCTTCTTTTCCCTGCTTTTGCCGGCGATCGAAACCGCCGGCGCGCTTTATCCCTG
This sequence comes from uncultured Sandaracinobacter sp., assembly GCA_964537365.1. Taxonomy (GTDB): domain Bacteria; phylum Pseudomonadota; class Alphaproteobacteria; order Sphingomonadales; family Sphingomonadaceae; genus Sandaracinobacteroides. The sequence continues at coordinate 779 of CAZIAA010000259.1, read as the reverse complement.
GCGACTGGCGCCGGCCAGCATTGCCGCGCTGGGCCTGCTGCTCGGGGCGGGGGCGATGGTCGCTGCCAACGCCCTCATTCCGCATCGCCATTTCGTGCAGGGCGACCAGGGCCCGGTCGATACGAAAATGAACAAGGTCCTGCTTTTCGTGGCCGCGATCACGATCCACAATTTTCCCGAAGGGCTGGCCATGGGCGTCGGCTTTGGCAGCGGCGCTCTCGACAAGGCAGCGGCTCTGGCGGCCGGGATCGGAATCCAAAATCTGCCAGAAGGGCTGGCGGTGGCGCTGGCGTTGCGCGCCAATGGCGTTGCCAAATGGAAGGCCTTCTGGATTGCAGCGGCGACCGGGTTGCTCGAACCGATCGGCGGGCTGATCGGGGTTTCCGTCGTGTCGCTGGCGCGGCCACTTCTGCCCTGGGCGCTGGCTTTTGCCGCCGGCACCATGCTGCATATCGTCAGCCACGAGATCATCCCCGAAACCCACAGCCGCGGCTTTCAACGCCAGGCGACAACCGGAATGGCGACGGGTTTTGTGCTGATGATGTTTCTGGATGTGTCGTTCGGATAAATCTGGCCCCCGTTAACCTGGGAATATTATTAAGGTTGACAGACTCCGCCGGCCGTTGCCACAGCGACGCCCATGACCACAGAAGCAATGACCGCCGAATGTTCCAGCCCGGCCCCGGCCGGCAATCGCGCCGTACTGGATCTCGATTCCGTGCGCGCCCTGTTCGATCTGCCGTTCATGGAACTGCTCAGCCGGGCCCATGCCGTGCATG
>CAZIAA010000258.1:0-3033 GCA_964537365.1 uncultured Sandaracinobacter sp. | reverse complement strand
CTGACGCTGGCGTCCGATGCCGGGCTGCTCGACCATGAACTGAAGATCCGCACCATGCGGCTGCCCGATCTGTTTCAGGATCAGGATTCACCGGCACGGCAATATGCCGATGCCGGCCTCGATGCCGCGGGAATCGTGCAGACTGTTCTGCGCGCGCTGCGCCACAACAGCGTCGAAGTCGGCAGCGGCGCCAGCAGCGCCTGAACAGAACCCATCCCCGGTTCCATAATGGCTTTGAAAAAACAGCGCGTCGACCAGCTGCTGGTGGACCGCGGGCTGGCCCCCAGCCGCACGCGGGCGCAGGCGCTGATCATGGCCGGTCTGGTCTTTCACGGCGAACAAAAGATCACCAAGAGCGGCGAGATGCTGCCCGACGATGCCGAACTGTCGATTCGCGGCAAGGACCACCCCTGGGTGTCGCGCGGCGGGCTGAAACTGGATCATGCGCTGGCGCATTTCGCTATCGACGTGACCGGGCTGGTCGGGCTCGACATCGGATCATCGACGGGCGGCTTCACTGACGTGCTGCTGACACGCGGCGCGCAGCGCGTCTATGCCGTGGATGTCGGCACCAACCAGCTGGCGTGGAAATTACGACAGGACCCGCGCGTCGTCGTGCTGGAACAGATGAACGCCCGGCAGCTGAGCGCGGCGCAAGTCCCGGAGGCGCCTGGTATCATCACTTGCGACGCCAGTTTCATCGCCTTGGCCAAAGTGCTCGATGCGCCGTTGCAGCTGGCGCAGGCGGGGACATTTCTGGTGGCGCTGATCAAGCCGCAGTTCGAAGCCGGCCGCGATGAAGTCGGCAAGGGCGGAATTGTGCGGGATGGCGCCGTGCATGAACGCGTTTGCGCGGAAGTGCAGCAATGGCTGGGTGCATCGGGCTGGACGGTGCTGGGGATCACCCCTTCCCCCGTCACCGGCACGCATGGCAATGTCGAATTCCTGATTGCCGCCAGCCGTGACGCCATAGCCTGAGCAGCAGCCCGGCACATGCAAAAATGGGGAAAGCCGAAGCTTTCCCCATTTGTCATTCCTTAACCCCGGCAAGGGGTTGCACGGAAGGCTTCAGGCAGCGACGTTCTTCTTCACTGCTTCCACGGCCACCGACACGCGCGCCGACAGGGGCTGCGTCACTTCCTTGGCAACCTTCAGCCAGGTTTCCGTGGCTTCGCTGAAATTGGCGACAGCACGGTCGAACTGGGCCTTGGCGAATTCATTCTGGGCCTGAATGAACTCATTCGGAGTCTTGACGCTGGTGAAGGTCTTGTAAGCAGCGCGCATTTCTTCGGCCGACTTCTTCGATGCCGCCACATAATGGCTGGTCAGGGTTTGCGCACCCTTGGCCGCGGCCTTGGCGCTTTCCACAACGGCTTCCACATTGCCCTTGGCGAAGTCAGTCAGTTGGTTCATTTTGCTCATGTTCTTCTCCATCATTTTCTGCATCTGACCAGCAACCTTTTCCTGCGTGGCGCGGGTCTCCTTGACGAAATCCCCGGCAAGCTTTTCAGCACCGGCATTTTCATTGACTTTGGCGGTGGCAGTATTCTCGACCATGGCTGGAACTTCCTTCCGGGGGCTGGGCACTGCTTTCGGCGCAGAGGCCGGGGCAGCAGAGTCTGGGCGGGAAGCAGGCACTCTGGAAAGCGTCTGGGAAGGCTTGGCCGATCTGGCATCGGACGGCGCCCGACTGCCCGGGGCCTTGGTGGACTGTTTCGATTCGGATCCGGCCTTTGCCATTGCTTTGTGCTTGCTCCTCTATTGCTGCACCGCACAATAAGACAAGCGAATTTCGATTTCAAGTAGTTTTTTGTGCGCTGCACAAGTTTTTGCCGGAACGGCTATTGCCAGTTCTGCGGCGGCGCCACCCCGGACAGTTGCAATTGCCGGTCGATCGCGCCTGTCAGGCGCTGCAACGCCGGCGCATCCGCTGCTTCCGCCCGCGCCACCAGCACCGCCTGGGTGTTGGAGGCACGCAGCAACCACCAGCCGTCCGGCGTGCGCACCCGCGCACCATCGGTGTCATTCACATCGGCACCGTCCGCCCGCAAGCGGCCAAGCACGTCCGCCACCACTGCGAATTTGCGCTCATCGGCACAGTCGATGCGCACTTCGGGGGTGGCGCAAAGCACCGGCACGGCATCCTTCAGCGCTGTCAATGATCCGCCCAACTCTGTCACCGCCTCGATCAGGCGGACGGCGGCATAGATGCCATCGTCAAAGCCATACCAGCGGTGGCGAAAGAAGACATGTCCGGACATTTCCCCAGCGAGCGGCGCCCCCACTTCGGCCATCTTGGCCTTGATCAGGCTATGCCCGGTTTTCCACATCAACGGCTTGCCGCCCAGCTCGGCAATGCGGTCAAACAAGGTCTGACTGGCCTTCACATCGGCAATGATGGTCGAGCCGGGCAATTCCTGCAGCACCGGCACCGCCAGCATCGCCAGCAGTTCATCACCCCAGACGATGCGCCCCCGGCTGTCGACCGCGCCGAGGCGGTCGCCATCGCCATCAAAGGCAATACCGAAGTCCAGATTCCGTTCTGCAACAAGTTGTTGCAATGCAACAAGATTGGCCGGAACGGTCGGGTCCGGATGGTGGTTCGGGAAATCGCCATCGACGCGGGTGAACAATGGAAAATGTTCGCCCGGCAATTGTTGCAAAAGCAGCTCGACGATTTGGCCGGTGGCGCCATTGCCGCAATCCCAGCCGATGCGAAAACTGCCACAGCGATTGTCCAGCAAGAGTCGCGCCACATAACGGGCGCGAATATCCAGTTCTTCCCTCTGGCCGTTGCCTGATTCCCAGTCGCCGGTGGCGGCATCGCGGCCCAGCTGCTGGATGTCCTCTCCGTAAAACGGGCGGTCCTGCAACAGCATCTTGAAACCGTTATATTCCGGCGGGTTATGGCTGCCGGTGATCATGACGCCGCCTTGAACAGGTAGGTCAAAAAGGGAAAAGTAGAGAAAAGGCGTGGGGAACATCCCCAATTCATAGATATCGATCCCCGATGTCAACAGCCCTTTGGCGAGA
>CAZIAA010000257.1:0-3034 GCA_964537365.1 uncultured Sandaracinobacter sp. | reverse complement strand
GGAACGGCTGGCCAATCGCCCGGCGCCTTTGCTGGGCGCGGACAGCGATGCGGTTTTGCGCGAAGCCGGTTTCACTGCGGCGGAGATTGCCGGGCTGCGCCGGCAGGGCGTGGTCTAGCCTTTGGCTTGAAGCTCGGCGTCGTTCCAGATCCGGCCGGCGGCGAAGCTTTGCAGCATGGGCTGCCATTGCGGTTGCACGACAAGGCCGAATTCGCGTTCGATGCTTGTGGCCAGCCCGGCTGCGTCGAGGATTTCCGTCGTGCTGGTGCCATCGGGCGTGGTGCGGCGGAAGACATTGCCGGCGATGGTGCGGCGTTCGCCGGCCGTGGTGCGCGCCAGGTTGAGATCATGCCGGAAGTGCGAATCCGGGTGCGTGGCAACATAATGATTGGCAATGACGAAATCGATCGGCTGCCAGTTGAAATCGAGAATTTCGTAAAGTGGTCGCCATTCACCTTCGTGCTGTGAACTGAGCAGCAGGCCGTTGCCGGTTTTCACCAGGCGGTAACTGCCCCAGCCGGTTACGGTTGGCGTGTCCGTCTGCCAGGCGATCGGCTCGACCGGCATGAAGCTGCCGAAGCCGACATCGACGAGCCAGAGCCGGCCATCGGCTTCGACCTTCAAGGAGGTGTGGGTGGCGGCGCCGGGGGTGTCGCTGGCTGGATTGCGCCGCAGCCAGACCCGGGCCAGATGCTGTTGCACCGGGAAGCCGATCTGTTCCAGCGCCAGCCGCATGAGGCCGGTTTGTTCGAAGCAATAGCCGCCGCGTTTTTCCGCCACCAGTTTTTGCACGATTCCCGCGGCATCGATGCGGATGCCGCGGTTCATCAGCACGTCGATTCCTTCGAACGGGATCTGTGCCATATGGTGCCGGATGAGGTCGCGCAGCACCGACAATGTGGGCCGTGCCGTGCCGCGATAGTCGATGCGCTGGAAATAGCAATCGAGATCAAAGGCTTGCGACATCGGCGGTGCAGTCCGGGCAAGGGGCAAAATCAGGGGATGAGCAGGGTGGAACCCGTGGTTTCGCGTGCTTCCAGCGCGTGATGGGCATCCGCCACCTGCAGCAATGGCCAGCGCTGGCCGATGGTGACGGTGATCTTGCCGTCGTTCAGCATCTGCCACAGGCGGGCGATTCCAGCCTGACGTTCGGCTGGATCCTGATAATAATGGAATAATGTCGGCCGGGTGACGAAGATGGAACCGGCACTGGCCAGGGTGCCGAGATTGACCCCAGTGACCTGGCCGCTGGCATTGCCATAGCTGACGATGAGGCCGCGCGTGGCGGTGCTGTCGAGCGATTGCTGCCAGGTGGCGCCGCCGACACCGTCCAGCACCACGGGCACGCCGGCGCCGTTGGTCAGTTCGCGCACGGTCTTGGCGGTATCCTGCTGGCGGTAAAGGATGATGTGGTCGGCACCGGCTTCGCGGGCGGCCTCTGCCTTGGCTTCGCTGCCGACCGTGCCGATGACGGTTGCGCCAATGGCTTTCAGCCATTGCACCAGAATGAGGCCGACTCCGCCGGCGGCGGCGTGCACGAGGACGGTCATGCCCGGCTGCACCCGGGCGCAGCGTTCGACCAGACATTCGACGGTGCAGCCCTTGGCCACCACGGCGGCTGCGATTTCGGTGGAAATCCCGTCCGGAATGGCGAGCAGATTCCGGGCCGGCATGTTGCGGGCTTCGGCATAGGCGCCCATGGCCGAGCCGAAATAGACCGCGCGGTCGCCGGGCTGGAATTGGGTCACACCCTCGCCGACGGCTTCGATGGTGCCGGCGGCTTCGATGCCGAGCCCGGTCGGCAATTGCACCGGATAGAGGCCGCTGCGGAAATAGGTGTCGACGAAATTGAGGCCGACGGCCTGCTGGCGCAGGCGCACTTCACCCGCGCCCGGCGGCGGCAGTTCGATATCCTGGAACTGGATCACTTCCGGTCCGCCGGTTTGCGTGATCTGGGCGATTCTGGTCATCTGCCAATGCTCCTTGCCGAATTATTGTGCCGGGCGGTTGAACCCGATACGGGGGATCTCGTATCTGTATCTGTGTGACATTTTGGGATGAGATTGAACATGTCTGAAAATGCTGTGATCAACAACCGTGAACTTGGCCGTTATGAAATGGTGGTGGATGGCGTGACCGCCTTTACCGAATACCGGATCGATGGCGACAAGGCGATTTTTCCGCACACCATCGTGCCCCCCGAAATCGGCGGCCGCGGCATTGGCGGCGTGCTGGTGAATGCAGCGCTCGACGATGTCGAAGCCAAAGGGCTGACCGTGGTGCCGGAATGTTCCTTTGTCGCCAAGGCGATGGAGAAGCGCGCCGCGCGCAAGGGCGGCTGAAGCCGGTCAGCCGGCCTGGGCGGTGATGCGGCCGGCTGTCAGTATGTCCTTCAGATAGGCGCTGGTGAAACCCTGCCCTGATTGCGCCACGTCTTCGGGGGTGCCGGTGGCAATGATTCTGCCGCCGCCGGCGCCGCCTTCGGGGCCGAGGTCGATGAGCCAGTCGGCGGTTTTGATGACTTCGAGATTATGCTCGATGACGATGACGGTATTGCCCTGATCGACCAGCCGGTGCAGCACTTCGAGCAGCTTGCGGACGTCCTCGAAATGCAGCCCGGTGGTGGGTTCATCGAGGATATAGAGCGTGCGGCCGGTGGCGCGGCGGCTGAGTTCCTTGGCCAGTTTCACGCGTTGCGCTTCGCCACCGGACAAGGTGGTGGCCTGCTGGCCGACGCGGATATAGCCGAGGCCGACTTCCTCCAGCATCTGCAGCCGGTCGCGGATGGCGGGCACGGCATCGAATAATTGCGTCGCTTCGCTGACGGTCATGTCGAGCACATCGGCGATGCTGTGGCCCTTGTGTTTGACCTGCAGGGTTTCGCGATTGTAGCGCGCGCCATGGCAGACGTCGCATTCGACATAGACGTCGGGCAGGAAGTGCATTTCGATCTTGATGACGCCATCGCCATGGCAGGCTTCGCAGCGGCCGCCCTTGACGTTGAAGCTGAAGCGGCCGGGCTTGTAGCCGCGCG
>CAZIAA010000256.1:0-3036 GCA_964537365.1 uncultured Sandaracinobacter sp. | reverse complement strand
GTTAAAGCAGAAGCATTGCATCTTGACGAAATACTTGCCGGTGGACGGTGGCGAGATGTTGAAGGTGGCGCTGCCGGTGGTTGCTGTGTCGGCGGTCGAACTGGCATGGAAATAAGCGATATTCTGCTCGCCGATCTTCACTTCCATCGGCCCTTGCGAAGGTTTGAACGTCCACGGCAGGCCATTGCGGATATTGCCGTCGAAGCGGACCCGGATGGTCTTGCCTGCAAGCGCCTGCACTTCGCCGGCGCTGGGCAGGCCGCTTTCCGTGGCCGTCCGGGGCGTGCCGCCATAGCCGGTCACCTGGCAGAACACCCGATACAGCGGCACGGCGGCATAGGCTGCACCAACCATCAGCACAGCGAAACTTGCAGCGGCCAGAGCAATGCGGGTCTGGCGTCTGGTGGAATCAGCCTTCATGCGCCCAGCCTCGACAATGTAATGCCGTAAAACAAGACTGCCAGGGCGCAGAGCACCAGCCCGATGGCAATGTTGCGCTTGCGCCTCCTGGCCAGATATTCTGCTTCATCCTGCGGAGGCCGGGTCATGCCAGCAGCCTGTCCGCGACCACGGCGGCAAAGATTCCAGCGAGATACAGCAGCGAAAATTTGAACAGCGCCTTTTCGGCCGCCATCTGTTCAGGTTCGCGGCTGTGGCTAACAAAGACGCGCAGGGCCAGGATAAGGAAAATGGCACTGAGGACCGTTGCAGTGACGCCATAGACAGCACCCAGCAGCCCCAGAATCCACGGGGTCAGCGCCACCACTGCGAGGATCAGGCTGTAGAGAAGAATCTGGCGCCGGGTTTCACGAAATCCATGCGTCACCGGCAGCATCGGAATACCAGCGCGGGCATAATCGCTGCGCACGAACAGCGCCAATGCCCAGAAATGTGGCGGAGTCCAGGCGAAGATGATCGCGAACAGCAATATGGGCAGCAGTGTCACATCGCCGGTGACGGCGACCCAGCCGATGATCGGCGGGAATGCCCCGGCGGCGCCGCCGATGACGATATTCTGCGGTGTGCGCGGCTTCAGCCAGATCGTGTAGATGACGACATAGAATAATATGGAGAAGGCCAGCCAGGCGGCCGCGACCCAGTTGGTGGCGAGGCCGAGGGTTGCAACCGACCCGACAGACAGGATCGTTGCGAATGCCAGCGCCTGCTCGGGCTGCAGCCGGCCGGCGGGCAGCGGCCGCCAGGCGGTGCGGCGCATCTTGGCATCGAGATCCGCTTCCCACCACTGGTTGAAGGCCCCGGCCGCACCAGCGCCGACGGCAATGCACAGAATTGCGGTAAAGCCGAGAAACAGCGGAATATGGCCCGGCGCTGCCAGAAGTCCGCACAGGGCCGTGAAAACCACCAGCGACATGACTCGCGGTTTCAGCAGCGACCAGTAATCCTGCCAGTCGGCCTCGGCCTGGAAAAGACGCGCGCCGTGCGGGTCGGGCATGGCTGGAGTCCGCACGGAGAGGGCGCCTGAAGGCGCCCTCTCGCTGGTGCCGGTCAACTGGTGAGTCACGGACACACTCCCGAAACGTCAGTGCGGCAGCTTCGCTGAGCGCAGGTCAGGGATGGTCTGGAACTGGTGGTAGGGCGGTGGCGAGGACAAGGTCCACTCCAGCGATGTTGCACCTTCGCCCCAGGGGTTGGCAGCCGCCTTCTTGCCGGCCGCCAGCGACCAGAACAGATTGACGAAGAAAACGATCATGCCAATTCCCATGATGACATAGCCGATCGAGGCCACATAGTTCCAGTAATGGAAGGCTTCGGGATAGTCCGGAATGCGCCGCGGCATGCCCGACTGTCCGAGGAAGTGCATCGGGAAAAACACCACATTGACCCCGATGAAGAACACCCAGAAGTGCACCTTGCCGAGGAATTCATTATATTCCTTGCCGGTCATCTTGCCGAACCAATAGTAGAAGCCGGCAAAGATCCCGAACACGGCACCCAGCGACAGCACATAGTGGAAATGCGCGATCACATAGTAATTGTCGTGCAGATAGGTGTCGATACCGCCGCTGGCGACCACGATTCCTGTCACGCCACCAATGGTGAACATGAACACGAAGCCGATTGCGAACAGCATAGGGGTCTTGAATTCGATCTTGCCGCCCCACATCGTCGCGATCCAGGAAAACACCTTGATCCCGGTCGGCACGGCAATGACCATCGACGCAGCTGAGAAATACATCTGCGCATTGTGGCTCATGCCGACGGTGTACATATGGTGCGCCCAGACCAGGAAGCCGATGAAGCCGATCGCAATCATGGCATAGACCATGCCGAGATAGCCGAAGATCGGCTTGCGGCTGAAGGTCGAAATCACATGGCTGATGATGCCGAAGGCCGGCAGGATCATGATATAGACTTCGGGGTGACCGAAGAACCAGAACAGATGCTGGTAAAGGATCGGGTCACCACCACCGGCTGGGTCAAAGAAGGTCGTGCCGAAGTTGCGATCGGTCAGCAGCATGGTGACGGCACCGGCCAGAACCGGCAGCGAAATCAGCAGCATGAAGGCCGTGACCAGAATGCCCCAGCAGAACAGTGGCATCTTGTGCAGGGTCATGCCCGGCGCCCGCATGTTGAAAATGGTGGTAATGAGGTTGATCGCCCCCAGAATGGAGGAAGTCCCGGCCAGGTGGAAGGAGAAGATGACCAGGTCGACCGCCGGTCCGGGGTGACCACTGGTCGATAGCGGCGGATACATCGTCCAGCCGGTGCCAGCGCCATCGAAGCCGGAAGAACCGGGGATGAACATGGAGGTGCAAAGCAGTACGAAAGCAACGGTTACCAGCCAGAAGGAGACGTTGTTGAGGCGCGGAAAGGCCATATCCGGCGCGCCGATCATCAGCGGCACGAACCAGTTGCCGAAACCGCCGATCAGGGCCGGCATCACGAAGAAGAAGATCATGATCAGGCCGTGGCCGGTAATGAACACATTCCACAGATGATAGGCCGCATCTATATTGCCGTCGGTGAACCAGGGCAGGATCTGCATGCCCGGATTGGCCAGTTCCCAGCGCATGA
>CAZIAA010000255.1:1324-3048 GCA_964537365.1 uncultured Sandaracinobacter sp. | reverse complement strand
TTTCCAGCATCTTTGCTGTTGCCATATCCTGCAGCTGTTCGGCCATGCGGGTCAACTGGCCAAGCGGCACGCTGCCTTTGCGTTTCTGGCCGCGAACATGGTGAAAGCCGATGGTCGAATACACCCCGGCCGTCAGCTTGCGGACGGAAGCGCCAACGGTTTCGATGCCGAAATGGTCGATGAAGCTCCAGTAATCGGCGCTGCGGCCTGCGCGTCTTGGCGGCAGTTCATGGCAGTATGTCAGTTCATGGGCGTGCTGGGCCGGCGCGCGTTTGTCGTCGGTGAACGGGTCGAAGCGAAACACCCCGCCATGCAGATAGCGGTGCTGGATTTCGCCCGGAACGCCGACATGAGTCAGATATTTGAGCGCGGCAGCGGGTTTGCGGCGGTCGCAGATGAAGATCGACGCCGTGTGCAGATTGCAGGCATCGACCACATGGGCTGTGAATTCCCGCAATTCGTCTGTTGCAGACATTTCCATGCCCTCCTCGTGCAGGTTCAGTCTGTGCGCTGGCAACGGGCGGGCAGTCTAGCTGGAAAATCGGCTGCAATACAAGCGCTGCCACGGATGCCGGTGCGTCGAATGACGGGTTTCCGTCAATTCTGAACGGGCGGGCTTTGCCTTAAGGCGTGTTGTCAGCCATGCAGGATCCGCAGGCAAAGTGCCGGCGTTGACGAGCTAGGGTGAGGACAGATGACAGACAATCGCAATACCGCCGGTGCGGTGAAACTGGATGGCGGCACGATTGTCGCCAAGGCGCTGCAGGCAGCGGGCGTGCGCAAGATATTTTCCCTGCATGGCGGCCATCTCGACCCCGCTTTCAAGGGCTTTTCCGATCACGACATCGCGCTCGTCGACACCCGGCATGAGGCCAGCGCCGGCCATGCCGCCGAGGCCTGGGCCCGGCTGACCGGCGAGATCGGCGTCTGCATGGTGACCGCGGGTGGCGGCTTTACCAATGTCCTGACGTCGATGATGAATGCCCGGCATGACGGCACGCCGGTGCTGTATATGGCCGGTTCGCCGCCGCTGCGGGAGGAGGATCTGAATGTCCTGCAGGGCGGTGTCGACATGGTCGGCATGGCGTTGCATGCTGCCAAATACGCCATTCGCGTGACGCAAACCGACCTCATTGCCGATACGCTGGCGCGTGCCATCACCATTGCCTGCAATGGCCGGCCCGGCCCGGTGTTTGTGGAATTGCCGCTGGATGTGCTGGCCTGCACGGCCCGGCTGCCGGCGCCAATTCCGCATCCGGTCGCGCCCGAACCAGTGCAGCCGGCGCCGGCGCAGCTGGACCGCATGCTGGCAGCGCTGCAGGCAGCACAGCGGCCGGTGATCGTGCTGGGCGGGCTGGCGCGGTATCAGGCGGTGCCGGCACAAATCACCAATCTGGTGGAACGGACCGGCATGCCGGTGGTTGCCACCAGCCGTGCCATGGGCCTGATTGCGTGCGACCATCCCGCCTATGCGCATGAACCCGCGAGTATCGCCATGGCCATGGCCGATGGGCAGGCGCCGGATCTGATCCTGATGCTGGGCGCGCGCTATGGAATGTTTCTGGCCGGGCGCACACGGGCGTTTTTCCCGGAGGGCGCGAAGATCATCCAGGTGCATGCCGATGCCGCTGAATTCGGCCGCGTGCATCAGCCGGATCTGGCCAGCACCGCCAGCATCGGGGCATTTGCCGATGCCATTGCCGGCGCCTGGCAACAGCCGGCCG
>CAZIAA010000255.1:0-1314 GCA_964537365.1 uncultured Sandaracinobacter sp. | reverse complement strand
GCACGGCTGGCGCGACACATTGGTTGCAGCGTCGCAGCGCATTGGCAGCGAGTTCACCACGCCGGTCTCCAGCGGTGGCATCAACCCCTATCATGCCGCGCAGGCGGTGGTGGAGGCGGCCCCCGATGGCACGACCTTTGTCATCGAAGGCGGCGAAGCCGGGCTGTGGGGCGCCTATCACGCCAAGGTCGATCATCCCGGCGGCATCTGCACCTATGGGCAAATGGGCATTCTCGGCACCGGCATGGGCTTTGCCCTGGGGGCGGCGCACGCCCGTCCCGGGCACCCCGTCATCCAGATCACTGGCGATGGCGCCATAGGTTTCCATCTGCAGGAATTCGAACCCATGGTGCGGCAGGGCCTGCCGGTCGTCACCGTTGTTCTCAACAACAATGCCTGGGGCATGTCGATCCATGGCCAGCAGGTGCTTTATGGCGCCAATTACAGCGCCATCAGCCTGCTCGGTGATGTGCGCTATCACGATATCGCCAGGGGGTTCGGCTGTTACGGCGAACGTGTCACCGAACTGGCGGAAATCGGTCCGGCCATTGCCCGGGCGCTGCGCTCCGGCCGGCCGGCCTGCATCGATGTCACCGTCGATCTCGATGTGGTGGCGCCGGGCACATTGGCCATGCTGGGCGATGGCGCCGAGAATGAAATCATGATTCCCTATTATGAGAATATTCCGCTCGATTGAGCCGGGCCGTGCCGGCCGGCGGCCTTGCGCTGCGCCGGGCGTTACTGCAATCCTGGCGCCGGGAGATTGCCGATGACCCAGTCCGATTTCGTCGATCTGTTTGCGCAGGCCGTGCGCCGTTCGCCAGAGCAGCCGGCGCTGTGGTATTTCGATGCTGGCATCAGTTACCGCGAACTCGACCGGCAGAGCGATTGCTGGGCACGCTATCTGCTGCAAAAAGGGCTGCTGCCCGGCGATCGCATGCTGCTCTGCCTGCAGAATGTGCCGGCGTTCATTATCGCGCTGCTGGGCGCGGCCAAGGCCGGGGTCATCACCGTCACGGTCAACCCGATGTATCGTCAGCGCGAACTGGCCGGGCTGATGGCGGATTGCTCGCCGGCGCTGTTGCTCTGTCACCCGCAGTTTCAGGATGTGGCGCAGGCGGCCGGCTTTGCAGCGGACCGGCTGGTGTTTGCCAGCGCGCGCGACCGGCAGAGCGAAAATCCGTCGATCCTGCCCGTCGATCCGCCTCTGGCGGCCGATGCAGTGCGGTTCGATTCCATCACCGTCGCGGCGGGGGAGGTTGTGGTCGATGCGGGTCCGGCGCTGCGTCAGCCGACCGATCCGGCGCGGCCATT
>CAZIAA010000254.1:0-3072 GCA_964537365.1 uncultured Sandaracinobacter sp. | reverse complement strand
CAGACATTTGCATCCACCCAGCGTCATGATGACTTAGGGCCGCTCATCTTCAGGCAGGTAAGGCAGACACCTCTTGTTCAACTGCCAGCCGGAACGCTGGCCGACAGCATGACGGCGCCGGCAGCTTCGGCCCAGTCTCGAGCCAGATCCGGATCGGCACGCAGTTCTGTGATCGAGCGCGCATCAGGCATATCGCAGCCGACATCGACCATTTCCGCCAGATGTGCTGCCAGAACGATGCGCGCTTCGGTGAGGGCTGCATCCAGGTCGGCGGTTTCGATATGTGCGGTGAAACCGGGCACGTCGGGCACGGTAAAACCGATTCCGGTGGAATCAGGAAAGATAAAAACAAGATAATGGATTGAGAGATTCTTTCCGACCGGCTGTTACTGATGGCCAATGACTAACAGACCCCACCATTTCCCGACACAGAAAATAAATCGCAAAAGGCGCAGCGCCCGTGGTGATCCTGCCTTCACAGGATAAAAATAAAAATAGGGCCCGGTGGAGTAAACTCGACACCGGGCCCATTGTTCTGGTCGACCTCCGAGGGAGGGAGGGAGAGTGGGGGTCGACCTTGCCGGGTATCTCAGGGAGGAGGAGAGATCCCGGCTGCGCTGCATCGCAGCAACAAATCCTAAGTAGTCGCATCATATTGATTGTGCAAGTGCAAAAAACTCTGTCCAGCCATGCAAAAAATGCATGAAGATCTGCGGGCCGTGCCTCAGGCGAGATTGTCGCCAAGGCTGTCGGGCGACATGCGTTCCAGCAGAAAATCCCGGAATGCGGCAATGCGCACCGACCCGCGCAGTTCGGACGCATAAACGAAATAGGTCTGAAAGGCCGCACCCTGCACTTCCGGCAACAGCACCCGCAATTTGCCGGAATAGCGGATGAGATAAGTTGGCAGCGCGGCAATGCCAATGCCCGCCTCCACTGCCTGCAGCACGCCAAAGCTGCTGTTGATGGACAGCGCCGGCGTCCGCGCCGGCCCGTCCTGCCCCAGTTGCAAGGCCCAGTTCACGCTGCGCAGATAGGAAGGCGCTTCCGGCCCATAGGCAATGATGCGGTGATTGAGCAGGTCCGCCTGAGTCTTCGGCTCACCGTATTTTTCCAGATATTCCGGCGAGGCGCACAAACGATGCTGGATCAACGCCAGTGGCCGCTGAATCAGATCCGCCTGATGCGGTTTATGAAAGCGCACGGCGCAATCGGCTTCATGGCGTGTCAGATCGCGTTCGTCGTCGGACAGAATCAGGCTGACGCGAATATCGGGATAGCGGTCGAGAAAATCCTTGAGATTGACCGCCATCCAGGACGAGCCGAAGCTGACCGTCGTCGTGACCTTGATTTCACCCGTCGGCCGGTTGCGGGTGGCCTCGATCGAACTGCGCGTGCGTTCGATATTGTCGGCGATCTTTTCCGTCGCGGCGCGCAGTTGTTCGCCTTCGTTGGTCAGCGCCAGACCACGGGCATGGCGGTGAAACAGCTTGGCGCCCAGCGATTTTTCCAGTGCAATGATCTGCCGCGACAGCGCTGGCTGCGACAGCTTCAGCCGCCGCGCCCCTTCGGTGAAGCTGCCGGCGTCCGCCACCATATGGAACAGCCGCAGTTTATCCCAATCCAGAGACATGGGTCAGTCGTTCTGCCGCGCCAGAAAGCGCTCTGCCTCGAGCGCGGCCATGCAGCCCATGCCGGCCGCCGTGACGGCCTGGCGATAATGTTTGTCGACGACATCGCCGGCGGCAAACACGCCGTCCACACTGGTCAGCGGTGTTCCCGGCGGCGTGAGAATATAGCCGTCCGCATCCATATCGAGCTGGCCACGGAACATTTCCGTTGCCGGATCATGGCCGATGGCGATGAACAACCCGTCCACGGCAAAATCCTGACGCGCCCCAGTCCGGGCATCGGCAATTTCGATGGCTGTTACACCTTCATCGCCGCGCACATCCGTCACCACCATATTCCACAGCGGCTGGATCTTCGGATTGTTCAGCACGCGCTGCTGGTTGACCTTGTCGGCGCGCAATTCGTCGCGGCGGTGAATCAGAGTCACCTGACTGGCAAAATTGCTCAGGAACATGGCTTCTTCGGCCGCGGTATTGCCACCGCCAACGACGGCCACATGCCGGCCGCGAAAGAAGAACCCATCGCAGGTGGCACAGGCCGATACCCCGCGCCCGCGCAAGCGGGTTTCATTGGGGAGGCCAAGCCAGCGCGCGCTGGCGCCGGTTGCAATGACGATGGCGTCGGCGTGAAATTCCGTGCCGCTGTCGGCAATGGCCACGAACGGGCGGCTGGAAAAATCCACGCTGCTGATGATGTCGGAAATGATTTCCGTGCCGACATGTTCGGCATGGGCGCGCATCTTCGCCATCAGATCCGGCCCCAGAATGGAAGTTTCACCCGGCCAGTTCTCGACTTCGGTGGTGATGGTCAGCTGGCCGCCAGGCTCCAGCCCCTCCACCAGCACCGGCTGCAGCATGGCCCTTGCACCATATACCGCAGCCGTATATCCGGCAGGTCCCGATCCGATAATCAGCAACCTGACCCGTCGCACATCTCCCATGAGCATTCCTTTCGGCGCATTGCTTAGATGGCCGGCTGCGGCGACACAAGCACCGAGCGGGGCGAAGACTTCAAATGGCGCCCGGCCGTGGCGCCGGGCAGCGCTTGCAGCACAGGATGATTCTGCGATAGCGCAGACAGATTAAAAGAGGCTTTTGCAGTGGCACACCATCATCTCGATGCAACCGACCTGAAAATCCTGGAATTGCTGCAGGCGAACGGGCGCATGACCAATGTCGAACTGGCGCAGAAAGTCGGGCTGACCGCCCCGCCCTGCCTGCGCCGGGTGCGGGCGCTGGAGGATGCCGGCGTCATTCGCGGCTATCACGCCGATCTGTCGGCGGCAGCACTTGGCTGGGAAATCACGGTGTTCGTCATGGTCAGCCTGAAAAGCCAGGCGGAAACCGATCTGCGCGCCTTTGAAGCCCGCATGGCCGATCTGCCGCAAGTGCGCGAATGCCATATGCTGAACGGCGAAATCGACTTTCTGCTGAAGGTCGT
>CAZIAA010000253.1:2086-3103 GCA_964537365.1 uncultured Sandaracinobacter sp. | reverse complement strand
TGCATCCCGCATGCGCGCCCCGGCCGGCGTCCCGCCATTGCCGGAACTTCGCGCCCAACGAAAAACCCCGCACCCCCGACGCGCGCAGGATGCAGGGGCAGTTGCCGGCAAGCCCGGCAAAAGCTGTTCGAAACTATCGGATCAGATTACCAGGGCACCGGCTCTGTGCGCTTTGGTTCATCGCGCAGGTGCGTGCCGCGCAGGCGCACGGCATCCTTCGGCACATCGAACACATCGCTGTCCAGCCAGTCATCACCCCAGAAGAATTCCACAACCACGGTTTTGCGATCAGCGCGCGGCGTCAGCAACAGACACCCCGGCCAACCCTTAGTCAGGCCAAGTTCCGGAACATCACGAGTCAATATGATGCTATCCAGTTCCTTCACCGCAAATCCTTCTTCTTGGCTGGCGTCATGGTGATCAACCGGGGAACCTCATCTTCCACCTGCCAGACAAACTTGGCCGGCATGACGCGCCCGTTTGGCCCTTCCAGCGCAATGATCTGGGTGAATCGTTCGCCCCACTCCGTCAGCCGGCTGTATTTCGCAGCGTCGGGATCATAGCGCACCTGCTGCACAAATTCATCCAGTTTATCGGGCGAAAATCCCAAACTGCCAACCAGCCAATGCGCCTTGGCTTTTCCTTTTTCATTTTGTTCATCCAGCAGATAGTGCCGCGCCTTGTTTTCCACCCGCACGGATACCGCGCCAAGGAATTCGCGCCGCGCCGATGCATCTGATGGGATCGCCGGCGGTATCTGACGCAACCCCGCTTTCTCGAAGGTCTGCGGATATTTCGCCTGCAACTGCTCCAGCGTCAGTTCCTGCCCGCTGGCCATCGTGAATTTGTCAATCGCAAGCCCGCCCGCGCGGAACAGCTTCCCCTTGGCCCGGCCCAGCACTTCATCCTGCACATGCGCCGGCTGTTTTTTCAGCCATTCGCCATAGGTCAGGCTCGCCTCAACCTATAATTTTCGCGTCTATGTCATGGCGGCGGCCGAGCCGGAGACCGAGCCAG
>CAZIAA010000253.1:0-2076 GCA_964537365.1 uncultured Sandaracinobacter sp. | reverse complement strand
GCCAACCGCAACGCAATTCGGGCTGGCCTCAGCCTGAGGCCCGCACGTCGTTATCGTGGCGGCGGCCGAGGCGCAGGCCGAGCCAGGCCCAGACGGCGGCCAGAACCGCACCCGCCAACACCGCCAATTGCGTGCCCGAAATGGCAACGGCAGCGGCATAGGCCCAGCCTGACATGGCATCGGCGCCACGGTAGACTGCGGTATCCAGGGCATTTTTCGCCTTGTATTTGGTTTCGGCATCAAGCGGCGTGAACAGCATTTCCCGTCCGGGGCGAATAAGAGCATATTCTCCGACGCGCCGCAGGATCATGACGCCGGCCAGCACCGGGAAGGTGGCCATGAGCGCCAGCAAACCAAAGCCCGCCACCATCAGCAGCGGCACCGCCGTCAGCAGCACGGTTACCCCCAGCCGTCGCGCCAGACGGCCGGTAAAGAAAATCTGAATGAGGATGGTCAACGCCTGCACAAAGGCATCGATCGCTGCAAATACCTGGGTCTGGTGGACACGGTCGGGGAAAGTGTCGCGCACGATGCGTGCCTGTTCAAAATAGAGAAAAGTGGTGGCCGCACTCAGCAGGACGATGAACAGCGCAATCATCTGCAGATAGCGCGAGCGGGCAATCAGCGTCAGGCCGGCCCAGATCGAGCCGCCAATGCGTTCGGGCGCGGGCGGACCGGCGCGCGGTCCCATCCGTTCCCGCCAGCGCAGCAATGCAAACACACAGGGAATGGTTGCCAGCAGCAATACAGCCGACAGTGCTAGCAGCCTCGCTTCACCAATCCGAGCCACCAGCAGGCCAGAAACGATCGGCCCCGTCAATCCGCCCAGACTGGCGCCGGCGGCGATCTGTCCAAACAGGCGGTGGCCCTGATCGGAATCGAACAGATCGGCCATCAGGCTCCAGGCCAGCGAGATGACAAACAGATTCATCACCGACAGCCAGATATAAAATGCGCGCGCCGTCCAGATATTGTCCGGATCAAGCGCCAGGCCGGCGGCAAAACCCAGCATCACCAGCGCCGAAAAGCTGTAGAGGATGGGCAACAGCCGCCGGCGCGGCAGCTTTGTCGCAATCCAGCCATAGAGCGGCACGACCAGCAGCATGGCGACAAAGGTGCCGGTCCACAACCATTGCAGATTGTCGACACCGCCAGCGATGCCAAAGGTCTCGCGCACCGGGCGCAGCATGAAATACGCAACAAACAGCAGGAAGAACAACAGGAAAGCCAAAGCGACTGCCGGCGCTTCGCCGGGTCGGGCCAGAATCAGGCGGCGGAAAAAACCTTTCCCGCCGCCCGGTTCAGAGGGCATCTATGGTCTGTTCCATGCGCCGGCGCAGCGCTGCATCCGGCAGCGGCCCGCGCGCGGCCGCCAGATTGTCCTCCACATATTTCACTTGCGCCATGCCGGGAATGGCGATCGGCCGGCTGGGGTGCGAAACCACATATTTCAGAAATATCTGCGCCCAGCTGCTGGCGCCGATTTCCGCTGCCCAGTCCGGCAGCGGCTTGCCGGCCGTGGCATTGAACAGACGGTCGCGCCCGAACGGCAGATTGACCAGCACCGCGACTCCCTTTTCCTGCGCCAGCGGCAGGATACGTTCGGCGGCGCTGCGGTTGTCGATGGCATAATCGATCTGGATGGTATCGAGCGTCTCCTTGCGCAGCACTTGTTCAAACTGTGCATACTGGTTCTTGAACGATGTGGTCATGCCCAGAAAACGGATGCGCCCCCGCGCCTTCAGATCGCGCAATGTGGCAAGTTCGGCATCAATGTCGCGCAGATTATGCACTTCAACAAGGTCGATCACATCAGTCCTGAGATTGCGGAACGACTGTTCGATCTGCGCCAGCCCGGCGGCGCGATCGTCGACACCAACCTTGGTCGCCAGAAACAGCTGGTCACGAATGCCCAACTCCGCCACCAGCTGGCCCAGCACTTCCTCCGCCCGGCCATAGGATGGCGCGGTGTCGATCACCTGCCCGCCCAGTTCGGCAAAACGGGCAAGTGTGGCGCGCAATGGCGCCAGCTGCGCTTCGCCCTGTGGGTCGGCATAGCGCCGCGCCGTGCCCAAT
>CAZIAA010000252.1:0-3115 GCA_964537365.1 uncultured Sandaracinobacter sp. | reverse complement strand
GACAAGGGCAATCGCTATAAGGGGTCGTTCGAATCCAGCCTGCGCCTTGGCACCGAGGCCGTGGTCCATCGCCTGACCGCCGCGCTCGATGTGGAACGGGAGGAGTTCCAGAACACCACGCCTTCGGCCTTCGCATTCCAGGGCATGCGCCACACCGACAATATCGGCATCGTCGGCCAATACGAGCTTCTGGTGAACGAGGTTCTGTCGCTCGGCGCGTCAATCCGCCACGATCAGAACAACCGTTTCGACGATCCGACCACCTGGCGGGTTCAGGGCAGCTATACCCTGCCGACCGCAACCCGCATTCGCGGCGCCTATGGCACCGGGGTCAAAAATCCCGGCTATTTCGAACTCTATGGCTATTCGGACGGCCGCTACATCGGCAACCCGAATCTCAGGCCGGAAAAATCCGAAGGCTGGGAGGTCGGGATCGAACAGAGTCTGGCCGGGAACAAGGCCGTCATCGGCGTCACCTGGTTTGACAGCCGACTGAAGGACGAGATCTACACCAGCTATCCGGCACCGGACTTCATCGCCACGCCGTCCAACCGGGCCACTTTGTCCAAACAGCACGGGATCGAAGTGGCCCTGAGCGCGCGGCCGATTCCGCAGTTGCGGCTGGATGCAACCTATACCTGGCTGCATGCCCGCGAGAATGGCGCGGAGGAAGTCCGCCGGCCCAAGCATATCGCAAGTTTCAATGCGACGCTGTTCAGCAAGGATGAGCGTTTTTCAGGCACGCTGACCATTCGCTATAATGGCCGACAGACGGACGTGACTTATACCGACCCGACATATGAAAACACGCCAATCGTTTCGTTGCCGGAATATGTCCTCCTCAATCTGAACGCGGAATATAAGCTGTTGCCGAATATTTCCGTATTCGGCCGGGTCGAGAATCTCCTCAACGAAGATTATGAGGAGGTGTTCAGCTTCGCGACGCCCGGCCGGGCCGCTTATGGCGGCGTGCGCGTCCGGTTCTGATGCGTTTCAAGCCGCCCGGCTGGTTGCTTATGGCCCTCGCGCTTCCGGCCTTTGCCGGTTGCGCGCGGGTTCCGTCCACGCCGGAGGCCGTTGCCAGACCCGTGCGGGTGATGTCGATGAACCAGTGCACCGACCAGCTGGTTCTGGCGCTGCTGCTGCCGGAACGGATCGCGTCGGTGACCTGGCTTTCGCGCGATCCGGGCGGCTCGCTGATGTATCGCCAGGCCCGGCGTGTCGCAATCAACCATGGCCTTTCGGAGGAAGTGGTCCGGCAAAAGCCCGATCTGGTCGTCGCGGGGACCTATACCACGCCTGCGACGCGCGGGCTGTTGAAACGGCTTGGTTATCCGATGATCGAAGTCGACCATCCGGACAGTTTCGACGATATTCGCCGCGCGACCCGGCAAATCGCCAAGGCCGTGGGCGAGGAAGCGCGCGGTGAAGCGCTGATTGCGCGCATGGACCGCCAGCTGGCGGAACTGGCGCGGGCGCCGGGCCCGCGCCTGCGGGTCGCGGCCTGGGATGGCGCGGGGTTCAACGCCAGCGAAGGATCGCTCTATAACGCCGTGCTGGAAGCGGCGGGCGCCATCAACGTCGCCAACCAGCCACCGGCCAGCGCTTATGGCCGCCCCGATGTCGAAGTCCTGCTGCTTACGGCGCCGACGCTGCTGGTCAAGGGCGCCGGCATCGGGCGCAAGCCCGGATTGCGCGACAATGTCGAGCGGCATCCGATGATCCGGAAATTCTGGGACGGGCCGCGCACGCTGACCATTCGGCAGGCCTATTATATCTGTGGCACGCCGTTCATCGGCGACGCCATCCTGCGTCTGCGTGCCGAACTGCAGGACGCCGCCGCGCAAGCGCGGACGCCGCTACCATTCGCGCCGGTGCAGGATCTGTGAAGCAGCGCTGGCTCTCTCCATTTCTGCTGGCGCTGCTGCTGGTTGCGGCGCTGGCCTCGGTGCTGGCCGGCGCGGTGTGGCTGCGGCCGGGCGCGGTGTTTGCAGCGCTGTTGTCGGGCGAAGCGGATCTGCCCGGGCTGATCGTTGGCGAGATCCGCCTGCCGCGGCTGATCCTTTCCGTGGGCATTGGCGCCAGTCTCGGCCTTTCGGGGGCAGTATTGCAGGGGCTGCTGCGCAATCCGCTGGCGGAACCGGGCCTGCTCGGCATTTCCGCCGGCGCGTCATTGGGGGCAGTGATTGCAATCTATTTCGGCTTTGCCGCCGTCTTTGCGCTGGCCGCCCCTTTGTTTGCGCTGGCCGGCGCCTTTGTCACGGCGGCGATTGCCCTTGTTCTGGCGCGCAATGGAAGCACCCTCAACCTGATCCTGAGCGGTGTCGCGATCAGCAGCATGGCGGCCGCGGGCGTCAGCCTCGCGCTCAATCTGGCACCCAACCCCTATGCGGCCTATGAAATCATGACCTGGCTGATGGGCTCGCTGGCGGATCGAAGCTGGGATCATGTGCAGCTGGCGCTGCCGTTCATTCTGCCGGGCCTGCTACTGCTTCTGTTGACGGGGCGGGCGCTGGATGCGCTGGCGCTGGGCGAGGCGCAGGCGGAAAGCCTGGGTGTGCCGCTGGCCCGGACGCGGCTGCTGGCCCTGCTCGGCGCGGCGCTGGCGGTTGGCGCGGGCACGGCTGTTTCGGGCGCAATCGGCTTCGTCGGTCTGATGGCGCCGCATCTGGTCCGGCCGCTGGTGGGGCATCAGCCGGGCCGCGTGCTGCTGCCGGCGCTGCTGGTGGGGGCGGTTCTGGTCACGCTGGCCGATGTCGCCACCCGCACGCTGGTCTTTGGCGGCGCGCCGCTGCATGTCGGCGTGTTTACCAGCCTGATCGGCACGCCATTCTTCCTGTGGCTGGTCCTGCATATCCGAAGGCAGACGCCATGAGTGAGAAGCCATGAGCGCGCTGATGCTGGACGCAATCGCCGTCGACCGCGGCGAACGCCGGGTGCTCGATGCCGTCACGCTGACTTTTGCCCCGGGCCGATTGACGGCCGTGATCGGCCCCAATGGCGCCGGCAAGAGCAGCATGCTCGATGTTGCGGCAGGGTTGCTGCGCCCCGCCAGTGGTTCGGTCCGGCTCGGCGGAAAAGAGCTGGGGACGATCGAGCGGCGGGTGCTGGCGCG
>CAZIAA010000251.1:0-3124 GCA_964537365.1 uncultured Sandaracinobacter sp. | reverse complement strand
CGAAAACTCTATATAAAACACCCGGTTTCTCGTTGGTCGCGAGCCTTCGGAGGGCGACACTCTATCCAGCTGAGCTACGGGTGCAGAGCCTTGCGGCTAGTGCGTGTCCGCGCCGGGATTGTCAAGAAGTGCCGATGCAAAACGCCATGCCGGCGTGCAGCCGGGGCAACAGGCTCAGCAGCACCTCCGGCGCAACGGCGACACAGCCCTGTGTTTGCCTTTGTCCGGGCCGCATCAAATGCCAGAATACGGCGCTGCCCAGTCCTTTTCGCACCGGTCGGCGGTTGTGGTCGAGCACCACGATCACATCATAGCAGCAATCCGCGCGCCACAGTTTTTCCGCGCCAAAGCCATGCGGCAGCACCACCGCATCATTATATTGTGGATCGGCACAATCGTCCGACCAGCCATCCCAGCGCCGCAGCCAGCGCCAGGGCAAGGCGGTTTCTGGCGCTGGCATCCGGTCCGGCCGCAACAATGCGCCGACCAGGCGAAAGCGTCCCAGCGGTGTGGCGCCATCGCCCTCGCGTTTCCCGGCTTCCGGACGGACACCCCCCCGCCCCAGGATGCAGGGAAAGCTTTCCCCTGCAAAGGATAGGGATTTTTGCGCGGTATCGACATGGATCATGGCTTGCCGCCTGATAACCATGTTATGCTGCAACGGGCAATAGCAGACTGTCGGCACTGCTGGCATGATCGGAGCGGGGGGCAAAGAATGGGCGGAAAATTCAGCGAATTCCATGCCATAGAAGAACTGACTGAACAACCGGACAGCAATGGGATCAGCCGTGATCTGTTCGGCGTGCCCCGCGCGCGCGCGGTCGCGCCTACGGTTCTGAAGCGTGCTGACGGTCTTGCCATTGCTCTGCCGACCTTCGAATTTGGGCTGGTGCTTGCCGGCGCGGTGTCGGCGGGCGCCTATACTGCCGGAGTCATGGACTATCTCGTTGAAACGCTGGATCGCTGGGAAGCCCGCAAACGCGCGGATTTCGAAGCTTTTGGCACGGATTTCAGCAAATGGTCGGTGCCGCCGCATGCGGTGCGCCTGACAGTTGCAGCCGGCGCATCGGCCGGAAGTGTTGCCGGCGCCATTTTCGCTGCCTGTGCCCATGGCAGCTTTCCATCCGGCGCCGGCCTTTCCCCCGCCCTTGCCCCGCAAAGCCGGCACCAGGATGCTGCGCCACTGCCGCCGCATGAAAATCCTTTCTACAATGCCTGGGTAAGGCAGATCGACATTCGCCCGATGCTGGCAACGGATGATCTCGTGGCGCTGGGCGACAAGGTGGAAAAACACCCCCTGACCGGCCGGCCATTGTCGCCGTTCATGCGCATGGGCTCGATTCTGAACGTCAGGCCGCTGGAAAATGCCGCTGCCCAGACGATCAGCCTGGAACTGCCGCCATTGCAGACGCCGCGCCCCTGGCTCGATCAGGGTGTGAAATTCGCTTTTACCGTCGGCAATCTGCAGGGCATTCCCTATCGTTACCAGCTGGTTGGTCTGGAGGGGGCGCAGTTTGCCACCACCCGCCACACGGACCTGTTCCACTTCACCCTTCTGGGTGCGGCGGATGGCAAAAACGCATTTCAAACCCTCATCGAGCGACAATCCACGCCCGAGCCCGATAACTGGCCGCGCATCGCCAATGCAGCACTGGCCAGCGCTGCTTTCCCGCTGGCGCTGCAATCGCGCTGGATTGCCAAGCCAGCAGCCAGCGTCAATCTCGATGTCATGCTCGATCCGCGCCTGCAGATGAGCGGCAATGAGCCACCCTCCGACTGGACCCAGCCGGCAAAAATCGTCGGCGGTTACGTCAACACCAGTTCGCGGGATCTGCTGTTCAGCTTTGCCGCGGTGGATGGCGGCACCATGAACAACCAGCCGTTCGAATATGTCCGCCAGACTCTGGCCGGCCCGTTGGGCGTGAACCCGCGCGATGGCGCCCGGGCCAATCGCGCTGTCGTGCTGATCGACCCCTTCCCGGCACTTCCCGAGCCGGAACAGGAAGGCGCCCCGCCCGACCCGCGCGCCTGGCAGAAATCCGCGCCACTGCCGATTTTCGAAGTGCTGCCGCAACTGTTCGGTGCTTATACCGCGCAGGCACGCTATGATGCCAACAATCTGTTGCTGGCGACGGATTCCGGCATTTACAACCGTTACATGCTGTCACCCATGCGCGCCGATCCGACGCCCGGCACCTGGCACAGTTTCACCGGCGCCGATGCGCTGGCGTCCGGCCGGCTGGGGGCCTTTGCCGGCTTTCTGTCGGAAAGCTTCCGCCACCATGATTTCCTCTTGGGGCGGCGCAACGCGGAAAATTTCCTGCGCAATTATTTCTCCCTGCCGGCCGACAATCCCCTGTTTGTCATGCCCGGAACCATTGGCCGCAGCAACACCAGCGATGCCGGATTCTGGGCCGACAAGGGCAGCGCCGAAGTCCCGGCTGGCCCCTATTGGACCATCACTTGCGATGGCGCGGGCGTACACGAACGCGCCATCATTCCCGTGCCGATCGAACGCAGCGCATGGCCCCAACAGCAACCCGCGACAGGGCTGGCCATGCTGCTGGAAAGCAATCGCGACAGGCGCACGGAAATGATGCGGTTGCGCAAGCTTGCCGTGCGCGACCGTCTGTTATGTCCTTCCCCGCAATGGCCGGACCCGGCGGGTCAGGCCGAGCCTATCCTCAAGGAACTGGAACCAGCCATTGCCGCCCGCGCCAGGGCCATCGCCGGACTGGCCGTGCGCGCGATCGAGTTGCGCGGGCTGAAAGGCATATTGCTCAAATTGCTGCGGCCAGCGATGACTGGTTTTCTCGCGACACTGGCCAGCAAAAAGATCAAACAGGCCATCCACGACAGTCTCTCTGCCAGTAATTAAGAAAACCGCACCGTGGGTCTTGCCCATGGCTGGTATTGGCTGGAACCTTCAGGGCATGGTCAACAATGGCCGGGAATGCCCTCTGGAGCCGTCTTACAAGATGTAACAATCGCAAGAACAGACTTCCGCTCTGCTGCTGATCACGTTTGCAAACGTCGGTCGCACCGCGCTAATCATCCTGCCTCGGATATCGGTTGCGCTGCGCCGCCCGAAATCTGACCAATGCGCAATGGTTAGCGGCGTATG
>CAZIAA010000250.1:0-3165 GCA_964537365.1 uncultured Sandaracinobacter sp. | reverse complement strand
GTCAGAATGGTGAAAGCCGGTGCGTCCAGTGTGGCGGCGCGCGCGCGCCGCCACAGCCGCAGCGCTTCGAACAGCGCCTGATCGGCGGTGGCAAGTGTCGGTGCCGTGGCATCCGCCCGGACCGGCCGCTGACGTTCGGCGGCCCAATCATCGGCGCGTACCGTCACCGGGGCTTCGCCGCGCAGAATACGGCGGGCATCGCCGGTCAGATGCAGACCGCCATGCTCGGGATTGCGGGTGAGCGCGCCGCCAGCCTCGAGGATGCGGCCGAGTTTCTGCCACTGGCGGGCGGGCAGGTCGCTGCCGATTCCGAACAACGCCAGCCGGTCATGGCCAAAGCGCATGGCGCGTTCGTCGGTTTCGCCGCGCAGCACCTGCGCCAGATATTGCAGGCCGAATTTCTGCCCGGTGCGATAGACCGCCGACAGCAGCTTGCGTGCAGCTTCGGTGACATCCAGAGTGGAGGGCGGATGCAGGCAATTGTCGCAATTGCCACAGGGCTTGGCGTCGGTCTCGCCGAAATGCGCCAGCAGCGGCATGCGGCGGCAACCCGTGGTGCGGGCCCAGCCCGCCAGCCGGTCCAGCATCTGCAATTCATGGCGTTGGCGCTCGGCGCTGGCATCACCGGCCAGAATGCGTTCGCGGGCAATGGTGATGTCCTGCGCGCTCCAGAACAGCTGCGCAATGGCTGGTTCGCCATCGCGGCCGGCGCGGCCGGTTTCCTGATAATAGGCTTCGATCGATTTCGGCAGCCCCAGATGGACGACATAGCGGATATCGGGCTTGTCGATGCCCATGCCAAAGGCGACGGTGGCGCACATGGTGCCATGTTCGGCGCGCTGGAACCATTTCTGCGCGGCGGCGCGTTCTTCGGCGGCGAGGCCGGCATGATAGGCCCGCGCCGGCTGATTGTCCTGGCTCAGTGCTTCGGCGGCTTTTTCCGTCATCCGCCGGGTCTGGCAATAGACGATGCCGGCGGATTTTCCCTGCGCCCGCACGAAGCGCCGCATTTGTTCGAGCGGGCGCTGTTTTTGCGTGGCGTGATACTGGATGTTCGGGCGGTCGAAGCCGGCCACCCGCAGGCGGTCGCGATTGATGCCCAGCTGTTCGCAGATGTCGGCGCGGGTCATGGCGTCGGCGGTTGCAGTCAGGGCAATGCGCGGCACATCGGGGACGAGATCGGCAATGGCCTTCAGGCGGCGGTAATCTGGGCGGAAATCATGCCCCCACTGGCTGACGCAATGCGCTTCGTCGATTGCAATCAGACTGATCGGCGCCTGCTGCAACAATTGCTGGAAGCTGTCGGTGACGGCGCGTTCCGGCGCGACATAGAGCAGATCCAGTTCGCCATTGCGAAAGGCCTGCACGGTATCGGCGCGGTTGTCGGTCTGGCTGTTGAGGGCACCGGCCCGCACCCCTGCCAGCCGCAGTGCCGCCACCTGATCCGTCATCAGCGCAATCAATGGCGAAATGACGATGCCGCAGCCCGGACGGCAGATGGCGGGAATCTGGTAGCACAGCGATTTTCCCGCCCCGGTCGGCATGATGACGGCGGCGTCCTGTCCGGCCATCAGTTCCGCAATCACCTGTTCCTGCAGCCCGCGAAAATGATCGAACCCGAACACATGCCGCAGAATGTGGAGAGGGTCGCGAATCATGGCTGCAGTGATTGCCGGCTTTGCCGCGAACTGCAAGCCAGGCTAGTGAGGAAACATGGCTGATATTCAAATGATCGATCGTGGCGATGGCGTGCGTCTGGCAGCGCGGCTGCAACCCGGGCGCGGCCCGACCCTGTTGTTTCTGCCGGGCTATATGTCTGATATGTCGGGCAGCAAGGCGCTGCATATCCTGCAATGGGCGGAACAAACCGGCCGGCAGTGCCTATTGCTGGATTATTCCGGCTGCGGCGCATCGACCGGCAGTTTCGACGATGGTTCGATCAATCGCTGGGCGCAGGATGCAAAGCTGGTGGCCGATCGTCTGGCGCCGGGCATGCTGCTGCCGATCGGCTCGTCGATGGGCGGCTGGATCATGCTGCGTCTGGCGTTGATGGCGCCGGAACGCATGCATGCGCTGGTGGGTATTGCCGCTGCACCCGATTTCACCCGCTGGGGCCTGCGCATGACCACGGCGGAGGCGCAAGACCTGCAGGCGCAGGGCTTCTTCACCCGGCCGTCGGCCTATGCCGACAGCCCCTATCGCTATTGCCGCACATTCATCGACGATGCAGCGGAAAACTGCCTGCTGGATGCGCGGGTGGATATCCAGGTGCCGGTGCGCTTGCTGCATGGCACAGCCGATTCCGAAGTGCCGCCCGAAATCTCGATGCAGTTGCTGCAGCGCTTGTCCTCAGCCGATGTTCAGCTGACTTATGTGAAGGACGGGTCGCACCGCCTGTCGGCGCCTTCGGATCTGGAGCTGTTGTTGCGTGTGATCGAAAGCCTGCTGCCCTGATGCGCCATTTGTCCTGCCTGTCGGCACTGGCGGCGTTGTTGCTGACCGCGCCTGTCTCGGCGCAAGAGACTTATGATTCCACCCGCGATCCGGCCCGCTATGACGGCTGTGTGCATGCCGTCGCCGCCGATCCGGCCAAAGTGGAGAAATTCGCCATTGAATGGCAGGCGCTGGGCGGTGGTTTGCCGGCGCGGCATTGTCTGGCCCTGGCGCAGCTGGCGCAGGGGCGCAATGCCGCTGCGGCGCAAACCCTCGCCAAAGCGGCGCGCGCGGCCGAAGCCGCCGGCAACCCGATGGCGGCGGATTTCTGGGGCCAGGCCGGCAATGCCGCATTGCTGGACGGCGATGCGCGCCAGGCCGTGGCCTGGTTCAGTTCGGCCATCCTGCAAGCAGAGGATGGCACGGACGCGCAGGATTCAAGGCAGACTGCGAAATTGGGTGAATTGCTGATCGATCGCGCCCGTGCCCGCGTGGAAACCAGCGATCTCGATGCCGCCCGCGCCGATCTTGATCGGGCGCTGACGCTGGCAGAGGGTGAAGCCGATGGCTGGCTGTTGTCGGCTGCATTGGCGCGCCGGCAGCAGGATCTGTCGCGGGCGCGGGCGGATATCGCCCGGGCGGCCGAACTCGCGCCGGAAAATGCCGATGTCCTGCTGGAACGCGGCAATATCGCTGCAGCTTCGGGAGATATTATGGCGGCGCGGCAGGACT
>CAZIAA010000249.1:0-3165 GCA_964537365.1 uncultured Sandaracinobacter sp. | reverse complement strand
CCTGACCGCCGGCCATGACGATTTCACCTTCGACACCCGGTCCGACGTCATTCATGTCTTCATCGACAACGCGCACCCGCGACAACAGCATCTGCTGACCGACCGAAGTCAGGATCGGCAGGCCTTCCTCGATGGCGCGAATATGGTCGTCGGCGCTCAAATACATGACATTGCCCGCCAGTTCCGTCATTCCGAAGCCGGTCAGGAAACGCACCTGCGGCCATTTTTCCCGCGCCCGCAGCAACACCGCTTCGGGCATGGCGGATGCGCCATAGCCAATGTTGCGCAGGGACGAGAGATCATAGCGTTCGATCGCCGGATTATCGAGCAGCAGCGCCGCCATGGTCGGCACAAGCCCGGTCGAGTTGATGGCATGGCGCTCGATCAGGGCAGCAAAGCGCTGCTGGTCGAATTCGCGCAGGATGGTCACTTCGGCAGCACGCAAATAATTGACTATAATGGCGAAACTGCCGCCAACATGATACATCGGGAAGGTCAACAGATAGCGCGGATCGGGGTCGCCGTCCCAGCTGGCCAGAGCGTTATAGGCTGCCGCCATCACATTGCGGTGGCTCAGCATGGCGCCTTTGGGCAATCCCGTCGTGCCCGAGGTATAGAGCAGATAGGCCAGCGCATCCTCGTCGGGGCGGTCCGCCGGCGGGGTTGCCGGCGCGTCATCGATCCAGGCGTCAAAGCTCTGCTCGCCACTTTCGACATCGCCCCAGATCAAGACTTCCGCAACGGAAGGGATCTGGTCGCGGATGGCGGCAATGGCGCCGCGATATTTGTCCTGCACAACCAGAACCCGGGGTTCGGCATTGTTGATGATCCACGCCAGTTCCGGCGGCGCCAGGCGGTAATTCAGGAATGTCAGCGCCATGCCGGCGGCCGGCACGCCGAAATAGCACAGCGCATATTCCAGGCTGTTTTCCGACAATATGGCGACCCTGTCGCCCGCACTGCCCTTGTCGCGCAGCCGATTGGCCAGTTGCCAGCAGCGGTCGCGCAACTGCCGATAGGTCAGAATCCTGTCATCATCCCGGATCGCGACTCGATTCGGTTGTCTGTGTGCCGCATAGACCGGAACATCACCTACCAGCATTGACGCCTCCACCCTCTTTTCCATCTGCTTCTACCCGATAAATATATCGTGTTATAGCTTGTTTGCATAGGCCGGGCCGGGTCCTTCGCGCAGGCAAAGCCCCGGATCCGGCCTGTTGCCGCAATGCCCGACTCAGTATTTCCAGCTGACCGAAAGGCCATAGGTGCGCGGCAGACCGGTATAGCGAACCAGTGCATCGTTCACATGCGCCGCCTGTGACCAATACCATTTGTCGGTCAGGTTGCGCACATAGGCGGACACCCGCCAGGGGCCGGTTTCAACGCCGGCGCGCAGATCCACGAGCAGCCGCGCCGGAATACGCAACAAGTCCGGCGATTGTGCCGCAGTCGGGCCCAGATCGACGAAAAACTGCCGGGTGGCACTTTGATAATTGGCATTGCCGCCCAGAAAGACGCTGACCGTCGGGGCAATCTCGAACTCATACTGAATATCGCCATAAGCCTGCCAGCGCGGTGCCTGCGGGAAGGATTGTCCCTTGAAATTGACCGGCTCTGGCGAAAACGGGTCAAAATCGAAATAATCCTGCGTCACCTTGCTGTTGGCATAGCTGACACCAGTGGACAGCGTAAGCCCGATTACCGGTGCCGCAACCGCCGAAGCCTCGAACCCAACGACCCGCGATTTCGGCACATTGACGAGCGCCGGCTCGGCGCCGAATACCGGGTCAACGAGATTACCAAGGATCTGCTTGTCCTTGTAATCATAATAAAAAACTGCTCCGTTCAATTGCAGCTGATGCTCGAACAGCGAGGATTTGATACCCGCCTCATAGGCCGTCAGCCGCTCCTGCACGGCTGGCACCAGCTGATCGTGGGTGGATGTTGCAAAGGTCGAGAAGCCACCTGCCTTGAAGCCACGGCTGACATTGGCATAAATCAGGGTATCCGGCACCGGCTTCCAGTTGAGACCGGCACGGAACGACACATTGTCTTGATTGAGCGTTTCGGCAAAGCCCGGCTGCAGCGGATTGAAACTTGGCCCCGGCCCGGTGGTTGCGCAGCCACCCGGCCCCGCATCGACACCCGGCCCCAGGCCCGCCAGATATTCCGCCTCGGTAATTCCCCCCGTTGCAAAGGCGCGCAGATTCTGAATGAGCTTGGACGTCGCCGACCAGGCACCATCGCCGGAATCATAAGCGCAACCGAGATAGCTCTTGTCGACCCTGGTATAGCGAATGCCGGCATGAAAACTCAGCGTATGGATGACCGGATATTCGAAATTGGCGAACCCGGCATAGGTTTTCGTGTGCTGGCGGTTGCTGGGCGCCGTCGTCCACAGATTCATGCCCAATGTCGGCACCGCCGACGAGCCGGCGAATGTCTGCATGAATTTGTCGAACGTCTTGTCGCGCTCGAAATTGCCGCCAACGATCCAGCTGCCCTTGCCGCCGATGCTGCCGGACAGTCTGAGCTCCTGAAACAGCACATCCAGATAGCCGGTCTGCAGCGACTCGTAATCCTGATAGATGACGCCGTCGCCTTCAATCGGCTGCTCGCGGTCGAAGCGCTCATAGGCAGTGATCGAAGTCAGGGTCAGCTCGTCGGAGAGATCATATTCCATGCGCAGCGACGCCTGGAAAAACTTGTTGTCGCGCGCCAGGCCAGTGCAGTTGATGGCATGTTCGGGCCGCGGCGGGTCATAGCCATAGGGCGGCGGCATCTGGTTGAATGGCTCGGCGAACACCGATGTATTGACACAGACGCTGCGGTCGGCGGCACGGTTGTTGTGTGGCGCCAGCGGATAGGCGAGAATGCGCGGATCGACACCATTCAGCGGATTGAGGGCTACAGTCCCGAAATATTGCGCTGCCTGGGTATCGCTCTTGTCGATCCAGCCATTGATGTTGACGAATGCACGGAAATCGTCGGTCGGCTCCCAGTCGAGCAGCAACCGCCCGATCGTCAGGCTCTGCTGCCCCGAGGTCAGCGGCACGGTATAGCCCTTCTGCCAGTCGCTCATCGACTGCCGGCGAACCGCAACGCGGGCCTTCAAAGTCTCCGTCAGCGGTCCCGACACATAGCCCTGAAAATCAAACTGGTCGA
>CAZIAA010000248.1:0-3170 GCA_964537365.1 uncultured Sandaracinobacter sp. | reverse complement strand
TTCCGAAGTCATTTCGACCTTTTCCGGCAAGGCGCTGTTCGGCTATCGCTCGCTGGTGCTGGCCACCATGGCCATTGCCGTGCTGTCGTTCATGGTCTGGCTGCACCATTTCTTCACCATGGGGCAGGGGGCCGATATCAATGCCATATTCGGCATTGCCTCGATGCTGATCGGCATCCCGACCGGCGTCAAGGTCTATGACTGGATGTGGACCATGTTCCGCGGCCGGCTGCGTTTTCGCGTGCCCATGGTCTATGCGCTGGGGTTCATGCCGTTGTTCGTGATCGGCGGCATCACCGGCATTCTGCTGGCCAGCCCGGTGGTCGATTATCAGGTGCACAACACCGTGTTTCTGGTGGCGCATTTCCACAATATGGCAGTGCCGGGCGTGCTGTTCGGAATGCTTGCCGGCTATCATTACTGGTTCCCCAAGGCCTTTGGCTTTCGCCTGCACGAAGGCTGGGGGCTGGCGGCGGCCCTGCTCTGGATTCTGGGCTTCATGCTGGCGTTCTTTCCGCTTTATGCGCTGGGGCTGATGGGCCTGCCGCGCCGCACATTGGCCTATGCCGAACCAGCCTATGCGCCCTGGGAAGCGGCCGCCTTCGCCGGAGCGCTGCTGGTCGTGGCGGCCTGCATCTGTCTTGGCATCCAGCTTTGGGTGTCGATTCGCGACCGGGCCGAAAACCGCGTTCCCGCCGGCGACCCCTGGGATGGGCGCAACCTCGAATGGGCCATGGCGGCGCCGCCGCCAGCGTATAATTTCGCCCGCCTGCCGCGAGTCAACGGGCGCGAAGCCTTTGCCGCCGCCAAGGCGGTGGGGGCAGGCTATCTGCCGCCCGGAGAATTTGCCGACATAACCCTGCCGCGCCTGAGCACGCTGGGGCCGGTGCTGGCGGTGCTGGTCTTTGCCGGCGGCTTCGGGCTGGTGTGGCGGATCTGGTGGCTGGTGCTGCTGATGGCGGTGGCGGTGCTGGCGGTGCTGATCCGGCGCGGCTTTGCCCGCAACACGCAAATGGTCATTCCGGCGGCGGAAGTGCGCGAACGGCATCTGCGCTGGCTGGCCGTGGTCGGGGATACGCCGCCCATCACCCGCGCCGATGAAACCCGCGCCGTCAATCAGGGCCGGGCGCTGCCGGAATATCCAGCGCCGGAGCATCCGGCATGACCGACGCGGCGCAGCCAGACGCGCAGGTGCAGGCGGAAGCCGATATCGTCCTGCTCGGCTTCTGGATTTTCCTGATGAGCGATGCCGTGCTGTTCGGGCTGGCGTTTTCCTCTTATGCCATTCTGCTCGATGCGACCGCGGGCGGGCCGGGTCCGCGCGACCTGTTTTCCCTGCCCGGCGTGTTGCTCCAGACCCTGCTGCTGCTGACCAGCAGCTTCACTTGCGCCCTGGCCGTGCTGGCGTGGCGATTCGGGGCTGCCGATCCGCGCGGCGCGGCGCATGGCCGGCGCCGGTTGCTGTTCTGGCTGGGTGTCACGCTGCTGCTGGGCATTGCCTTTCTCGGCTTCGAATTGCGCGACTTTGCCGGCATGATCGCGCAGGGCGCCGGCCCCGGTCGGAGCGCGTATCTGTCGGCCTTTTTCGGCCTGGTGCCGCTGCATGGCCTGCATGTCGCGGCCGGTTGCCTGTGGCTGCTGGTGTTGTGGGTGCAATTGCAGGTCCATGGGCCGGATGGCGCTATGGGTCTCGGGCTGCGGCGGCTGGCGCTGTACTGGCATTTTCTCGATATCGTCTGGATCGCCATTTTCACTTTTGTCTATCTGGCCGGGCTGGCATGAACGGTCCGCGCCCATCCGCCCGCCCGGAAGCGGAACAGCGCGCCCGCCGGCGGGCCGTGTGGGGATTTGCTCTGGCGCTGATCCTGACCCTCATAGCCTTTGCTCTGGTGCATTGGCATATGGGCACGCGGGCGGTGACATTCGCGGCCATTGCCGGGCTGGCCTTGCTGCAGATGTGGGTGCAATTGCGGTTTTTCCTGCATCTTGGCACGGCGCAAAAGCGCGTGGAATTGCGGCTGCTGCTGTTTTCCGCATTGCTGCTGACCATCATGCTGGGCGGGACATTGTGGATCATGGCCAGTCTGGCGCTGCGCATGACGCCCTGACAGACGCGCCATTTGGGCGCTGCCGATCCGCAGCATGGCACGCAACCGCCGCCGGCTGAAGCGGATTGCGCGGGGTTTTGTTTTTTGTTAGGCTTTGCAACTGGTCGGAGAGGCTGTCGTTTTTCGGCAGAATCGGGGCGAATCGAAATCTGCCCGGATGAATAAAAATATCATGCCTGTCGTTTTCCGCAGGGGATGTGACAGATAAACAGAAGCGCTGGCGGCGGAGGGCTGCCGGGCCGATGTTGGTGTCTGTTTGAACCGAATCCGGCTGTCCGTTCGGGCCGGACCATTGGATGGAGGGGGGCCCAATGCTCGACACACCCGGCGTTTATGTGCAGGAAATCCCGAGCGGCAGCGCGCCAATCGCAGGCGTTGCCACATCGAACACGGCTTTTGTCGGCGTGCTGCCCCGAGGGCCGGTTGGCAGGGCTACGCGCATCACCTCGTGGAGCGAGTTCGAACGGATTTTCGGCGGTCTGCACGCTTCCTGCGAAACCAGCTATGCCGTGCGCAATTATTTCCTGAACGGCGGCAGCATCGCCTTTGTCGTTCGGGTGGATAATGGCACCAAGGCTGCTGCCGTGGCACTGCCGCCCGCAGGTGGCGGGCTGGGGCTGCGGGCAGCGTCCCCCGGAAGCTGGGGCAATGACCTGCGTGTCGGTGTCGCCCGCGCGGCCGATGGCGGCGTCTTCGATCTGCTGCTCCGGCTCTATCGCGGCACGGAGGTTCTGCGCGAAGAAGCCTATGTGGCATTGTCGGCGGATCCGGCAAATCCGCGCTATGTGACCCGCGTGCTGGCGGCCGAAAGCCAGCTGGCGGAGGTAGCGCAGCATGCCGGCAACAATCTGCCGGACGCCACATCTTCGGGCACGGACGCGGACACCGATCCCGATCCCGATACGGACGCCGATCCCGACCCCGACCCCGGCCCCGATACGGACGTTGATACCGATACGGCTGCGGCGGCCGTCACTTCGATGGATGGCCTGCGCCAGCTGGCCGCCGATGCGCTGGCCAAACTCGCTGGTGGCACCGATGGGGTTTTTCCGGCCGACAGCG
>CAZIAA010000247.1:0-3173 GCA_964537365.1 uncultured Sandaracinobacter sp. | reverse complement strand
GCGCGGCGCTTGTCGGGGAGCGCCGCCGCCGCCTCGGCCTGGGCATGGGCGGCTTCGGCGGCGGCTTCCATTTCCTGTTGCAATCCGGCCTCGGCTTCGGCCAGCCGCTGGCCAGCGGTCTGCACTGCATCCACCGTTTCCGCCCATTCAAGGCGCAACAGCGCTTCTTCCCGGGTGCGGATCTGTTCCGACAATTCGCGATAGCGCACGGCGGTGCGCACCTGCCGCTCCAGCGCCGCCGCCTGCCGCTGCAGATTCTGCAGCAGATCGCCGACCCGGGCGAGATTGGCATCCGCCGCGCGCAGCCGCTGCTCGGCTTCATGGCGGCGGGCATTGAGGCCGGCAATACCAGCGGCATCCTCGAGCAGCTGGCGGCGTTCCTGTGGCCGCGCGGCAATGATTGCCGCCACCTTGCCCTGACTGACAAGCGCCGGCGAATTGGCCCCGGTCGCGGCGTCGGCAAACAACAGCCGCACGTCCTTCTGGCGCACTTCCCGGCCGTTCAGCCGATAGATCGAGCCGGCCCCGCGCAGCACCTGCCGGCCGATCTCCAGCTGGTCGGAATCGTTGAATTCCGCCGGCGCTCGCCGCGCGCTGTTGTCGAGCAGCAGTTGCACTTCGGCGATATCGCGCCTTGGCCGCCGCATCGTTCCGGCAAAAATCACATCGTCCATGCCGGCGCCGGCAGTGCGCAGCGCCCGCGCCGAGCCTTCGCCCATCACCCAGCGCAGCGCTTCCAGAAGATTGGATTTGCCACAGCCATTCGGCCCGACAATGCCGGTCAGGCCAGTGCGAATCTCGATTTCAGCCGTATCGGCGAAGGACTTGAAGCCGGATAGCCGCAATCGGGTGAATTGCATCGGCGCCGGTCAGCCGCTTCAGCCAAGCGCTTTCACGATCTGCGGCTTCAATTGCTCCCAGGTCGTGGTGTTTTCGACTTTCTTGCCGTTCAGCAGGAATGTCGGCGTGCCTTCGATCTTGTAGCTGTCGATCGATTTCTGCTGCTGCCGCGCCAATGTATCGATCGCGGTTTCATTGCCCAGACATTCGTCAAACTGCTTGCCGGGGATGCCGCGTTTCGCAGCAAAGCGATCCAGTTCTCCGGCCTTTGCCAGCCCCAGAACCTGCGCCCCCAGCGGCAGACTCTGCAGCGAGGCGATATCCGTTTCCTTCAGCTTGGTGAAAGGCTCGACCCAGCCTTCCTGATTGTGGAACAGTTCATTCGCCCAGCGAAAGAATTTGCCGGCGCCCTGGCACATGGCCAGTTCTGTTGCTGCGAAATCATAGATGTTCAGCATGAATGGGCGGAATTCATAGGACAATTGCCCGTTGCGGACATATTCCGGCTGCAGATGTTCGACGGAATCGGCGTGGAAATCCTTGCAATGGCTGCAGGTGAACGAGCCGAATTCCACCAATTGCACCCTGGCATCCGGATTGCCCATGCGAAAGCCGCCTTCCGGCGTTTCCGAAACAACCGTGGTCCAGTCCTTTTCCGCCGTTGCTGCTGTGCCCGGCGCATTATTGCCATTGCTTCCGGACGCAATGACCGGATCCGACGAATCGCACGCGGCGATTGCAAGCGTCGTCGCAGCAAGAATAGCCAGCCTGAGGATGCTGTTCATGGATGCAGAACCTTATCACAATTGGGGGCGGACCAATACGAACCCGCGCCGGAAAGCCTACCCGTTAAAACATGCTGCCGGCAAATGGAATCATCCGATCGAAAAACCACCGCCCACCACCGCCAACCATGCCCGATGCACGGATTTTCACCGGAATCGCGCCGGATCATAGGGTGCCGGATCAATCCCGGCATAGCCACGCGGCAAGGACAATCCGAGGATTCGCGCCGCCGCCACGGCGGAGGCCGCCGGCGCGGTCTGAATGCCCCAGCCGCCCTGACCGGCGCACCAGTAAAAGCCCGGCGCCGCCGGGTCCGCGCCCAGCACCGGCAAACGGTCGGGGGCGAAATTGCGCAAACCCGCCCATGTCCGGACAATGTGGCGCACCGGCCAGTCGCACATATGTTCGAAACGATCGATGGTGATCGCCACATCCAGTTCCTCCGGCTGCACGTCGCGCGGCACATCGGGCGTTTCATCATGCGGCGAAATCCACAACGCCCCGGCATCCGGCTTCAGATACAGCGACCCGCCGGCATCCATCAAAATCGGCTGATCGGCGGCCGGCGGCGGGCTGGTATCGGCCACCACCATGGTCCGCCGCATCGGCGCCACGCCAATACCCGGCACGCCGGCAAGGGCCGCCACTTCATCGACCCAGGCGCCGGCGGCATTGACCAGCCGCGCGGCGCGAAATTCCGCGCCGCCGGCCGTGCGAATGCGCCAGCGCCCGCCGGCATGGGCCAAGGCAGTGACCCGCGCGTCACAGACCAGCCGGCCACCGGCGCGGGCAGCCGCACGCAAATATGCCTGATGCAGGCCGGCTACGTCGATATCGCTGCAATCCGGGTCCCAGATTGCTTTGGTCCGCCATGGTGGCCGCAAAAACGTCGCCCGGCTGGCCAGTTCGGCGCCATCCAGATGCTGGTGGCGCAGTTTTTCGGCTGCGAATTGCGCCGCCAGCTCGGCATAGGCGCGCTGCGATTCCGGCTCGTCCTGATCGCACAGATACAGCGCCCCGCGCGGCAGCAGGAAGCCGCGGGGGTGGAATTCCGCCGGCGGCTGCATCAGGAACGCCTGTGACGCCGTCGTCAATGGCTGCACCAGCGGCCCGCCATAGGTCTGGGCGTAAAATGCCGCCGAACGCCCGGTGGTGTGA
Organism: uncultured Sandaracinobacter sp.; assembly: GCA_964537365.1. GTDB lineage: Bacteria > Pseudomonadota > Alphaproteobacteria > Sphingomonadales > Sphingomonadaceae > Sandaracinobacteroides. Next base: position 389 of record CAZIAA010000247.1, on the reverse strand, counting down.
TAACCAGGCTGCGATTCGGCTTCCAGCAGCGCCAGCTGCAATTCCGGCGCCGCCTGCAACAAGGCATAGGCCAGCTATGCCCCGCCAATGCCGGCGCCAATGATCACCACATCCAGTTCACGCATCGTGCAATACCTCCTGCACGAAGCTGGTGATACACTGCAGTGCCGCGGCCCGCACCCTGTCAGATTCGCGCAGGATTTCATGCGCCGCACCCGCCATCACTGCGCAGCGCGCCGCCGGCAGCCGCGCCATGGCGCGCAAGGTGGCGGCATTGTCGACCACTCGCTCATTTTCCGCCAGCAAGGTCAGAATCGGCAGGTTCAGTTCCGATAACGGCGCCCGGCGCATGGCGGCGCGGCTGCGGGCAAAAGCGTCGATCCAGCCCC
>CAZIAA010000246.1:0-3187 GCA_964537365.1 uncultured Sandaracinobacter sp. | reverse complement strand
CGCTGGCCGGGCCGCTGGCGACCGACAGCGATATTGGCGGCTGGCGGCTGGCCGCGCGCCCGGTGCATGCCGGTGACGTCATCGTCTTCATTTCGCCGAACGGGCATGATTACGTCAAACGCATGATTGCCGGCGCGGGCGACCGCGTCGCCATGCGCCAGGGCCAGTTGTTTCTGAACGGCGAAGCAGTCACCTGCGCCCCGCTCGGCGGAGATCTTTGCCGGGAAACCCTGCCCAATGGCATCAGCTACGCCATTCATTCCGACGGCAGCGGACCTTTCTCCGATATGGCCGAGATCGTGGTTCCCAAAGGCCATTATTTCGTGCTTGGTGACAATCGCGACCATAGCGCCGACAGCCGGTTGTCGCGCGCCGAAGGCGGCGTCGGCCTGGTGCCGGACGTCAATGTCATTGGCCAGGCGACGCGGATCTTCTTTTCGGCCGATCACGGTGTGCGCTGGAACAGAATCGGGAAGAGTCTTGAGTGAGAGAGCCTTGACAGAAAAGGAAATCGCCTGGGCCAGCGAGGCATTTGGAATCGAGATCCGCAACAGCGACACCGACTGGCTCGGCCGCGCCCTCACCCACAAGAGCGCCGGGCCGCGCAATTTCGAACGTGAGGAATTCCTCGGTGACCGGGTGCTGGGCCTGGTTGCGGCCGAATGGCTGTTTCATGAATTCCCCGACGAACCGGAAGGTCTGCTGACCCGCCGCTTCCACCAGCTCGTCAACCGGCAGAGCTGCGCCGCCGTGGCACGCCGCATTGGTGTCCCCGACATGGTTCGGCTTGGCGCACAGGCGCGCGCCGATGGCGGCGCCGACAGCGACAATATCCTGGGCGACGTCATGGAAGCGCTCATTGGCGCGATTTTCCTCAGCCACGGCATGGAAGTCGCGCGCACGATCGTGCGCAATCTCTGGCGCGACGTGCCGCCGGAAGGGGACGCGCCCAAGCATCCGAAAATGGCGCTGCAGGAATGGGCGGCAGCCCGATCTCTGGGGGTGCCGGCCTATCACATGATCAGCCGCGACGGCCCGCAGCATCACCCCAATTTCACCTTTACCGTGGAAATCGAATCCTTCCCGCCGGTCATGGCCCAGGGGCATTCCACACAGGATGCCGAAACCGAAGCTGCACGCTGCTTTCTGGAACTTTATGGCGATGAATGAGCCCATGGCGGCGGAACCATTGCGCTGCAGCGTGGTGGCGTTGATCGGTGCGCCCAACGCCGGCAAATCGACCCTGACCAACGCCCTCGTCGGCCAGAAGGTCGCCATCGTCAGCCCGCGGGTGCAGACCACCCGCACGACGCTCACCGGCATTGCCATTGCCGGCGCCACGCAACTGCTGCTGGTCGACACCCCCGGCATTTTCCGCCCCGAACGCCGGATCGAGCGCGCCATGGTGCAGACCGCCTGGGAAGGCGCGGCCGATGCCGACATCGTGCTGGTCCTGCTCGACGCCCGGACCGGCCTGCGCGACAATGTCCGCGCCCTGCTCGAAAGCCTTGCTGGCCGGCCGGGGCGGCGCTGGCTGATCCTCAACAAGACCGACATCGCTGACAAGGCGGAGCTGCTGGCACTGGCGGCGGCGGCCAATGATCCAGCCGAATTCGAGAAGACCTTCATGATCTCCGCCCTGTCGGGCGACGGCGTGGCCGATCTGAAGCAGGCGCTGGCCGATGCCGCCCCCGAAGGGCCGTGGCTGTTCCCGGAAGACCAGATCTCCAATGCGCCGGCCCGAATCATGGCCAGCGAACTGGTGCGCGAGCAGTTGTTCCTGCAACTGGGTCAGGAACTGCCCTATCAGACCGCCGTCCACTGCGAACGGTTCGCAGAAAAAAAGGATGGCTCGATCGTCATCCATGCCCAGATCTATGTCGAACGCGACAGCCAGAAAGCCATTGTCGTCGGCGCCGGTGGCAGCCGCATCAAGTCCATCGGCCAGTCCGCCCGCACCGGGATCGAGGCCATGCTCGGCAAGCGCGTGCATCTGTTCCTGCATGTAAAAGTCAAACCCGGCTGGGCCGACGACCGGCACAGCTGGCGCGACATCGGAATCACCTGGGTAGACTAGTTCCCCTCCGCCGCAAAAGACGGTAAACAGGCGCAACGGGCAGGAGGGGCATATCATGCAGGCAAAATACGTAGCCGCGGCGATTGCCGCCGCGGTTCTGGCTTCGACAGCACAGGCTGAGCCGGCGAACGGGCAGGATTTCGAAGCTCTGGCAGTCGGTACCGAAAAAGCGGACTTCCAGCCGGCACCGGATTTTGGCTGGTTCACGGGCGGCACCGTCGAGCGCCCCGGCGAAACCGTTGACGAATGGTTTCGTCTGGGTGGCAATCAGGTCTATTACGGAACGGACATCCTCTATACCAATATACTCGATCCGATGGATCCGGGTTTGGCGGGGCACTGCTGTGGCCATTTCGTGATGGAAATGCGGGTCAGCAGCAAGGCGCCCGTAGTTGTGCGATTCTATGGCCATGCCGGCGTTCCCAGCGAGGACAATTACTGGCCCGAAGCTGTGATGTTCGAGACGCTTCTTTCCGGCCAGGACCAGTATCTGCTCTGGGGCGAAGAACCACCTTTCGACTGGAGCGACCCGGAGTGGCAGGCCAGCCAGGGTTCGGACATCACCTCAATTCGCTGGACTTCGCTCGATGGCACGGCGTTCGCGATCGACGATGTGCACGGCCTTGGCACAGCGGCAATTCCGGAACCGGCGAGCTGGGCACTGATGATTGCCGGCTTCGGCATCACCGGGCTGATGCTTCGCCGCCGCCAGCATGCGCTTGCCTGACGGCAAGACCGGCGGCATCAACAGCGGGTGGAACTCACCGATGATGCCATTGTTCTGACCCTGCGCCCGCATGGCGAGAATGGCGCGGTCGGACGCTTTCTGACTTTCGCCAACGGTCTGCGCGCGGGCTATGTTCCCGGCGCGCGCAGCCGCGGCCGCCGCGCCATCCTGATCCCCGGCAACCGGATTTCCCTGCGCCTGCGCGCCCGCAGCGAGGACCAGTTGCCGACCGCCAGTGTCGAACTGCTGCACAGCCGCGCGCTGATTGCCTTTGATGCCATGGCGGCGGCGATATTGCACTGGCTGACCGCGCTGACGGCAACGACCCTCGCCGAAGCCACACCGCACCCGGCGCTGGCGGAAGCGCTGGATGCGCTGCTGGC
>CAZIAA010000245.1:0-3191 GCA_964537365.1 uncultured Sandaracinobacter sp. | reverse complement strand
CAGCCCGATGCCATGGCCGATCAGGATCGGCGCGCGCAGGATCACCAGCCGGTCGACCCGGCCGCTGGCAATCAGCGCTGCCGCCAATGCGCCGCCGCCTTCGCACAGCAGCCGGTTGCAGCCGGAATTGCTGGCAAAATGGTCGAGTTCCGGCATGGAGGCAAAAGCAGCAATGCCGGCCGGGGTCGGCCGCGACGTGATCGCCGCGCGCCGGGGTTGGGGCGCGGTGTTGCCGGCAATGCGGCAGGTCAGCTGCGGCTGATCGGCTGCGAGCGTGCCGCCGCCGACGAAAATCAGGTCGCTTTCGGCGCGCAGCTGGTGCGCGAAGCCGCGCGCTTCGGTCGAAGTGATCCATTGGCTGCTGCCAGTGTGCAGCGCCAGCCGGCCATCCAGCGACAGCGCCAGTTTCAGGGTCAGTTCCGGCCGGCCATGCTGCAGCCGGCCGGAGAAGCCAGCCAGTTCACGCGCGGCATCGGCCTGCATCATGCCGCAATCCGTGGCGATTCCGGCTGCTTGCAACCGCGCCAGGCCCTGGCCGGCGGTGCGTGGGTCCGGGTCGATCATGGCCACCACGGCGCGGCGGATGCCGGCGGCAATCAGGCTGTCGGCACAGGCCGGGCCGCGCTGGCTTTGGTGGGCGCAGGGTTCGAGCGTGGTGTAGATGGTCGCACCCCGGGCGCGGGCGCCGGCCTGTTGCAGCGCCACGGCTTCGGCGTGCGGGCGGCCGCCATCCCGGGTCCAGCCCTGGCCTATGACGCACCCATCGCGCAGCAGGATACAGCCGACATTGGGGTTGGCGCCGGTGCGCCCGCGCCCGCGCCTGGCCAGCGCCAGCGCTGCTGCCATCCAGCGTTCATCGGTGTGTTGGTCCGGATCGGCCATGGCCGTGCTCAGCTTGTAGCCTGCCGGGCGGCGCGGCGCTCGGCTTCCAGCGCCTGTTCGCGCGCCTGTTGCTGTTCATAGGCGCGGCGATTGGCTTCCACCCGCTGCCGCAGCTTCTCCATCGCGGCTTCGCGGTCGCGAATCGCGTCCTCGGCGGTGCGGTCGCTGCTCCAGCTTTCCATGAAGATGATGTTTTGCGGAATGGTGATGCCGCTGTCCATGAAGAACAGGAAGCCGCCGGTGATGCCCATGCCCAGCAGCAAGGCGACAATGCCGCTGACCAGCTTGTGCAGTGGCACATGAATGAGGCGCAACAGCAGCTTTTCCCGCGGCCGGTTCCAAGAATAGCGGGTATCTTCCTGCATTTCGAGCTTCATCCAGATGGCGCGCTGGCGCACGCTGTCGTCGCCGGATTTTTCCGGGTCTGAAAATGGTGTCGGAATTTGGACCGGTTTGGGTTTCCGCAAGGGCATAAGAACAAGATTCCTGCCAGAACTGTGGGCGGTGCGATTGTACGACGGGCTTCCCGCCGCCCGCAGAAGTCCGCCCGGCCGGATGCGGATGGAGCGGATCCAGCCTCAATGCAACATGGGTCGCCTGCCTCCGCTCTGCAACCGGGGCGGGGTGCAGTGGTTGCAGCAAGCGCCAGCCGGCAACCCGCAGGCCGGCAAAAGCTATACGCGCATCGGCATCAGCACATAGAGCGCGGCCGAATCCGCGGTTTCGCGAATGAGCGTTGGCGCTGCGGCGTCCGCCATGTGCATTTCAACCACATCGCTGTCGATCTGGCCGAGGATATCGAGCAGATAGCGGCTGTTGAAGCCGACTTCGAAACCGCTGGCGTCGTAATCGGCGGGAACATCCTCGCTGGCGGTGCCGTTTTCCGGGCTGGTGACGGACAGAGTCACACGGTCACGGTCGAGGCTGAGCTTGACCGCGCGGGTGCGTTCTGTCGCAATCGCCGTTACCCGGTCGACACCTTCCGCCAGTATCGCCGGATCGATTTTCAAAAGCCGGTCATTGGCGGTCGGAATGACCCGGCTGTAGTCCGGGAAGGTGCCGTCGATGAGCTTGGAGGTCAGCACGGCATCGCCGCACTGGAAGCGGATCTTGGCCGGCGACAGGGCAATGCCAATGGCTTCGTCGCGCTCGTCCAGAAGCTTGCGCAGTTCGGCCACGCATTTTCTGGGAATGATGACATCGGGCAGGCCGGCGGCGCCATCGGGCAGCGGAATCTCCATCCGCGCCAGACGGTGGCCGTCGGTGGCAACGGCGCGCAGGCTGTTGCCACCCTCTGGCGCATGCAGGAAGATTCCGTTCAGATAATAGCGCGTTTCCTCGGTTGAGATGGCGAAACGGGTGCGATCGATCAATGCCACCAGCGTTTGCGCCGGCAGGGTGAAGGACACTGGCAGATCATCTTCGCCAATGACTGGAAAATCTTCCCGCGGCAGAGTCTGCAACTGGAACTTCGCGCGCCCGGCGGCGACCGCCATGCGCGCACCGGTGGCTTCCAGCGTGACCTGGGCGCCATCGGGGATCTTGCGCACGATATCGAACAGGGTGTGGGCCGGAACCGTGGTCGCGCCGGGGGCGTCGACGCTCGCCGGCAGTTCCTCGACGATCTGCAGATCAAGGTCGGTGGCCATCAGGCGCATGGTCTCGCCATCCGCGGACACCAGCACATTCGACAGGATGGGAATGGTGTTGCGGCGTTCCACCACGGACTGCACATGTCCAAGCGCTTTCAGCAGCGTAGCGCGTTCGACAACCAGCTTCATGCGTGCGATTTTCCCTCAGCTCTCAAGACAGGTTCCTTTGCCCCCATATACAGAAAGGCGGCGCCGGGGGAAGCATCGAAAACCGTGGCAGCAGTGAAACTGCGCCGACAATGCCGGCTTTCGCAGCCGTATCAGAGGCGATAAAGTGCGCCACCATGCATAGGCCATCGCGCAAACCGAAAGCTTGTTTCGGCAACGCAGGCAGAAGGGGGCATTGAACCATGGTGCGGCGTTTACTCTGGGCAATCGTGATTCTGATCGTGTTGCTGCTGGCGGCGGCGATTTTCTGGCAACTGGCGACCGACCGGCTGACTCGTATCGTCTTCGTGCCGACCGTGTCTTATGCCGATACGCCTTTGGCGCCCGCACCCGACTATGCCCGGCGTGCGAGCTGGCTGGCGCGACCGGATATCGCCGACAATCCGGCGCTGTGGACTCCGGAAGGCTATCGCGTCGCCCCGGATCCGGAAGCTGCGCTGTTTTTCGTCAGCCCGACGGCCTGGATCAGCCGCAAGAGCTGGAATTCGC
>CAZIAA010000244.1:0-3203 GCA_964537365.1 uncultured Sandaracinobacter sp. | reverse complement strand
GCTGAATTTCGAGACAATCAAATATTTCAATGCCGAAAAGCTGGAAACGCGGCTGTATGGCGAAGCCGTGCGCAATCTGGCGACGACCAGCGTGCGGGTGGAAACCTCGCTGGCCTGGCTGAACATCGGTCAGGCGCTGATCACCAATCTGCTGATGGCCGGCGCCATGGCGTTTTCGGTCTGGGGCTGGAGTGTCGGGCGGCGGACGCCGGGTGCTCTGGGGCTGATCTACACCTTGCTGCTGCAACTGTTCCGGCCGCTGGATATGCTGGGCTGGGTGTATCGCGAAATCCGCCAGGGGCTGGTGGATATGGCGGCGATGTTCCGGCTGGTCGATACCCCGCCGGAAATCGCCGATGCGCCGAATGCGCGGCCGTTGGCGGTCACCGGCGGCGCCATCACTTTCACCGATGTGCATTTCGCCTATGATCCGCAGCGGCCGATCCTGCAGGGAATCAGCTTTCACCTGCCGGCCGGCAAGCGTCTGGCGATCGTCGGCCCGTCGGGGGCAGGCAAATCGACGATTGCCCGCATCCTGTTCCGTTTTTACGATAGTTCGGCCGGCAGCGTGCAGATCGACGGACAGGATATCCGCGACGTAACACAGCATTCGCTGCGCGATGCGATCGGCATCGTGCCGCAGGATACGGTGCTGTTCAACGATACCATCGGCTATAACATCGGCTATGGCCGGGCCGGGGCGGATGCGGATGAAATCCGCGCCGCCGCCCGCGACGCGCAGATCAGCCCGTTGATCGACATGCTGCCCGAAGGGCTGGAAACCCGTGTCGGCGAACGCGGCCTCAAGCTTTCGGGTGGCGAAAAGCAGCGCGTGGCGATTGCCCGCACATTGCTGAAGAATCCGCCGATCCTCATTCTGGACGAAGCCACCAGCGCCCTCGACAGCGCCACCGAGGCCGGCATCGAAAGCACTTTGCGCACGGCGGAAAGCGGGCGCACGACGCTGATGATCGCGCACCGGCTATCGACCATTGCCGATGCCGATCAGATTCTGGTGCTGGATGCCGGCCGCATCGTCGAGCGCGGCACGCATGCGCAATTGCTGGAACTGGATGGGCTATATGCCCGGCTGTGGGCGCTGCAGGCGGCGGAAAATGCCGAAGCCTTGGCCCATGGCCCCGCCGGTATGGCCGAGGATGCCAGCTGTGACGACCGCGACCCGGCGCCGGTCAGCCTCGCGGCCCGGCCGCAATAGCGCCAGCAAATCCGGCCACGGCCGGAAAATGTTCAGCCGATGCCGGTGTAGGCCGGGATGTGCGGCGTCGATGCCGCCGCCCAGCTGAAACCGCCGATGAAGCCGAGTGCCAGAGCGACCAGGAATACCTGTCTGCGAAGAAATCGCGCACCGAATATTCGCGTCATGCATCCGCCCTTTCCTGCCTGTATCGCGACGGCCTCCCCAATCGGACAACCGCGCAGTTGCGGCCTCGCCCTCCCGCGCGCCGCAACTGAACCATGCGGCATGGCGCGCAGGTTGCCAAGCAAAGCATTGTAACTTGCAAAGTCCCGAATTGTTCCGCCGGGGGGCGGATTTTCGCTGGATTTTTGGCGGATTTTTCAGGCCGCGGCGGGGTAACGGTTGCGGACGAATTCCTGCACTTCGGCATTGCCGCTGTGGTCCAGCGCATCGACTGCGCCATGCCAGATGATATGGCCGTCTTTCAGCATCGCTATCCTGTCGGCGATGTGGCGCGCCGACACCATATCGTGGGTGATGGTGATGGCTGTCGCACCCAGCGCCGTCACTTGTTCGCGGATGAGGGCGTTGATGGTGTCGGCGCGGATTGGATCGAGTCCGGTGGTCGGCTCGTCAAAGAACAGGATGTCGGGGCCAGGGGCAATGGCGCGTGCCAGCGCCACGCGTTTCTGCATGCCGCCCGACAGTTCCGCTGGTTTCAGATCGGCCACTTCCGCCGGCAGGCCGACCTTGGCCAGCACTTCGACGGCAAGCGCGTGCATGCGCGCGCCGCCGCCCAGCCGCCCTTGCGTCAGAGCGAAAGTGATGTTGCGCCACACCGGCAGGCTGTCGAACAGCGCGCCGCCCTGAAACAGCATCCCGAACCGCGCCCGCATGTCGCGCAGCGCGCGGCCGCGCAGGCCGACCAGTTCCTGCCCCTCCAGCCGAATGGAGCCGGAATCGGGCTGCAACAGCCCGAGGATGCATTTCAGCAGCACGGATTTGCCGGTGCCCGAACCGCCGAGCACGACGAGGCTGCTGCCACGCTCGACCGACAGGTCGATTCCACTGAGAACGACTTTCGCGCCAAAGGATTTGCGCAGGCCCCGAATTTCGAGAAAGGCGCTCATGTACCGAACACCAGCACGGTGATGGTCAGGTTGAACAGCAGGATGAGGATGAACGCCGACACCACGGCATTGGTGGTGGCGCGGCCGACGCCGGCGGCGCCACCCGACGAACGAAAGCCATGGTAGCAGCCAGCGAGCGCCAGCACGAAGCCGAACACGGCGGCCTTGACCAGGCTGGAAACGACATCGCTGGTTTCCAGATATTGCCGGGTGTTGTTGAGATAGGTGGCGGAATTGAACCCCAGCCGCCACACCGACAGCGCATAGCCGCCGAAAATGCCGATGATGTCGGCAATCAGCACCAGCACCGGCATCATCAGTGTCGACGCCAGCATGCGTGGCGCAATCAGATAACGCCAGGGATCGGTGCGCAGGGTGACCATGGCGTCCAGCTGTTCGGTGACGCGCATGGTGGCCAGTTCGGCGGCCATGGCCGAGGACACCCGGCCAGCAACCATCAGCCCGGCCAGCACCGGTCCCAGTTCCCGCACCATGGCAATGACGGTGACCGCCGGCACGGTGGATTCGGCGGAAAAGCGCTGGCCGCCGACATAGATCTGTTGCGCCAGCGCGGCGCCGGTGAACACCGCCGTCAGCCCGACCACCGGCAGCGACAGCCAGCCAATGGCGACCATCTGTTCGAACAGGCGCGCCGGATACCAGGGCGGCAGGAGTGCCGCGCGCAGCGCATGCAGCGCGAACAATGCCAGCCGGCCGACAATGGCCAGCAGGTTGAGCGCCCGGGCGCCGACCCAGATGATGGGGGTAAGGATTGCGTCCATGGCAGCCATCCCCGCCTGCCTAGCGAGGGTGGGCGGTGGAAGGCAAGTGCCGGTGGGGGGCAGGCCGGCGCGGGTCAGGCATGCGCCCCCCTG
>CAZIAA010000243.1:0-3247 GCA_964537365.1 uncultured Sandaracinobacter sp. | reverse complement strand
CGCCAGCAGCAGTTCGAAAAACACGAACAGGTTGAAGATGTCGCCGGTCAGAAACGCGCCATTGACGCCGGTCAGCAGGAACAGGAACAGTGAATGAAAGCGCGGGTCGACCCGGTCCCAGCGCGCCGTGGCATAGATGAGCGCGGCCAGCCCGAGCACGCCAGTCAGCAACACCATCAGCAGCGACAGCCGATCGGCCACCAGCACGATGCCAAAAGGCGCCGGCCAGTTGCCCGGTCGATAAACATAGGGGGCGGCATCAGCCGCCAGCAGCGGGTCATTGATCTGCCACAGCAGCGCAATGGCGATCAGCACCAGCGCGCTTGCAGCCGCCAGACTGATGATCCGCTTGATGGCGATATGCCGGCTGTCCAGCAACAGCAGCAGCGCGCTGACGATCAGTGGCAGAACAATGGGGGCAACGACCAGATGCTGCATCATGGCTGCGGTTCGTCTTCCCGGCTGTCGACATGATCGGTTCCAGTGCGGCCGCGCGTCGCCAGCAGCACCACCAGCAGCAGGGCCGTGGTGGCAAAGGAAATGACGATGGCGGTCAGCACCAGCGCCTGCGGCACCGGATCGGCATAGAGTGCCGGGTCTGCTGCATCGCGACCGATGATGGGGGGCAGCGGGCTGCGCAGGCGGCCAGCGGAGACGATGAACAGATTGACTGCATAGGACAGCAGGCTGAGCCCGAGCACGACCTGAAAAGTCCGCGGCCGCAGCAGCAGCCAGATCCCGGACGCGGTCAGCACGCCAATGGCAAGCGCGAGGATGAATTCCATCAGCCGCCTTCCTCGTCGGCGGCCGGCGCGGCTGGCGGGACGCGCCGGTGCGGGATGCGCAGGGACTGATGCGCCAGCGTCAGCAGGATGAGCGTGGTGATGCCGATCACCAGGATGAAGACTCCGACGTCGAACAGCAGGGCGCTGGCCACCGGCACATCGCCCAGCACCGGCACGGACAAATAGTTGAAATAGGAGGTCAGAAATGGCTGGGCGAACAGCCATGCCCCGACACCGGTTCCGGCCGCGCACAGCAGGCCGACGCTGATCCAGCGCAGCGGCAGCACATGCAGCCGCGCTTCGACGGCGCGCGTGCCATCGGCCATATAAAGCAACAGCAGGGCAATGGCCGCCATCACGCCGGCGGCAAAGCCGCCCCCGGGCAGATCATGGCCGCGCACCAGCAGAAACAGCGCCAGCGTGAGAATGACCGGAAACATCCAGACCATGGTCACGCGTGGCACATACAGGCTGTCATCCGGCGTACCCGGCTCCGGCACATGCGGCCGGTCGGTGCGGAAGCTGTCGGCGGCCGGGCGGAAGCGCCGCAGCAGCGTGAAAACCGTAAGTGCGGCAATGGCCAGAACCGTTATTTCACCCAATGTGTCAAGCGCACGGAAATCGACCAGAATGACATTCACCACATTCATGCCACCGCCATCGACATAGGCGTGTTTGAGGAAATAGCTGGCGAGACCTTCGGGTGCCGGACGAGTCATCATGGCGTAGGACAGCGCCGCTGCGCCGGCGCCGCCAACAAGCGCAATCAGCAGATCGAGCGCGCGCCGCGACCACACCCGCAGCCCCTGTGCCGCCGGATAGAGATCCGGGCGGCGCTTCGGCAGCCAGCGCAGCCCCAGCAACAGCAACACCAGCGTGATGATTTCAACCAGCAGCTGGGTCAGGCCAAGATCCGGCGCTGCAAACCAGATGAAAGTGATGCAGGTGGCGAGGCCGGCCACGCCGAGCATGATGAGCGCGGCCAGACGGTGGAATTTGGCATAGACGGCCGCACCGATGGCGCCGGCCGCGCCGGTGATCCACAACAGCGCAAAGGCCGGGTCGATGCGGGTGCCGGCAATTGCGCCGGGGGTGAGACCGGAACGCAGGAACGCCAGCGCCACGGCCAGAAACGCCGTCAGCAGCAGCAGTCGCAATTGCGCCTGCTGCTTTTCGGTGCGCATCCATTCCCGCAAGATACGCGCACCATTGATCGTGATGGCCAATACGGTTTCGAAATTGCGCTTGCCGACATAGCGGCCGATGATCGGCGCGGCCTCCATCGTCTGGATGTAATGACCGAACAGCGCATAGAGGCCGGCGCCACCCACCAGGGCAATGGCGCTCATCAGCAGCGGTGTGTTGAAGCCGTGCCAGATGGCCAGGCTGTAGGCCGGCGTCTGCGCCCCCAGCACGGATTGCACCGCGGTGGCGAGGAACGGCCCGATGGTCAGCGTCGGAATGAGGCCGATGAGCAGGCAGAGCAGAACCAGCGTTTCGACTGGAACGCGCATCCAGTGCGGTGCTTCCTTGGGGGTGTGCGGCAGCTCGGTCGGCGGCGGGCCGAAAAAGGTCTGGTGAATGAAGCGCAGCGAATAAAACACGCTGAACATGCTGGCCAGCGTGGCGAGCACGGGCAGGACCTGATCCAGCGCCGTGCCGCTGTGCACCTGCAACGCTTCGGCGTGGAACATTTCCTTGGACAGAAAACCGTTCAGCAGCGGCACGCCCGCCATGGCGGCGGCGGCGACCATGGCCAGCGTCGCAGTGAACGGCATGAACCGCGCCAGTCCGCTCAGTCGCCGCAGATCGCGGGTGCCGGTTTCATGGTCGATAATGCCAGCCGCCATGAACAGCGACGCTTTGAACACAGCGTGGTTGATGGTGTGGAAAATGGCGGCGACTGCGCCCAGCGGGCTGCCCAGCCCCAGCAGCAGGGTGATGAGGCCGAGATGGCTGATCGTCGAATAGGCCAGCAGGCCCTTCAGGTCGTGCTGGAAAATGGCGGCCCAGGCCCCGATCAGCAAGGTCAGCAGGCCGGTCGTCGCGACGATCAGATACCAGCTGGGCGTGCCGGCCAGCACCGGCCACAACAGCACCAGCACATAGATACCAGCCTTCACCAGTGTTGCCGAATGCAGATAGGCCGAGACGGGGGTGGGCGCCGCCATCGCGTGCGGCAGCCAGAAGTGGAATGGGAATTGTGCACTTTTGGTGAAGGCGCCGCCAAGAATGAGCAGCAGCGTTGGCAGATACAGCCGGTGCGTGCGCACGGCGTCGCCGGATGCCAGCACGGCATCGATGTCATAACTGCCGGCGATCCGCCCCAGCAGCAGACAGCCGACCAGCAGCGATACCCCGCCCGCCGCAGTGACGATGAGCGCCATGCGGGCACCATCGCGGGCACGCTGGTTGTGGTGCCAATAGCCGATCAGCAGGAAGGACAGGATGCTGGTCAGTTC
>CAZIAA010000242.1:0-3277 GCA_964537365.1 uncultured Sandaracinobacter sp. | reverse complement strand
GGGCCGGGGGAAAATGCCGGCGTCATCGACATTGGCGATGGCGATGCCGCCATCTTCAAGATGGAAAGCCACAACCACCCCAGTTTCATCGAGCCTTATCAGGGCGCTGCAACGGGTGTCGGCGGAATCATGCGCGACGTATTCACCATGGGCGCCCGCCCGGTGGCATTGATGAACGCCCTGTCCTTCGGCGAAATTGACCATCCGAAAACCCGCCATCTGCTGCGCGGCGTGGTGGCCGGGATTGCCGGCTATGGCAATTGCACCGGCGTACCGACGGTGGGCGGCGAACTGCGCTTTGATCCCAGCTATAACGGCAATATTCTGGTGAACGCCATGTGCGTCGGCATCGCGCGCACCGACAAGATTTTCTATTCCGCTGCCGCCGGCATCGGCAATCCGGTCGTCTATGTCGGCTCCAGAACCGGGCGCGACGGCATCCATGGCGCCACCATGGCCTCCGCCGAATTCGACGAGGATTCGGACGCCAAACGCCCAACCGTGCAGGTCGGTGATCCATTCCTGGAAAAGCTGCTGATCGAAGCCTGTCTGGAATTGATGGCGACGGACGCCATCGTTGCCATTCAGGACATGGGCGCCGCCGGCCTGACTTCTTCTTCGGTGGAAATGGCGGCCAAGGGCGGCGTTGGAATCCGCCTCGACATGGACCGGGTGCCGGTGCGCGAAACCGGCATGACGCCCTATGAAATGATGCTGTCGGAAAGCCAGGAACGCATGCTGATGGTGCTGCAGCCCGGCGCGGAAAAACAGGCCGAGGAAATCTTCCGCAAATGGGCGCTGGATTTTGCAGTCATCGGCGAATTGACCGACAATGGCCGGCTGCAGCTGGTCTGGCAGGGGGAAACCGTCTGCGACCTGCCGCTCGATCCGATTGGCGAGGATGCGCCCAAATATGACCGCCCCTGGGTGCCGACACCAAAACCCGAACCCCTGCAGGACATCCCGCAATCCGCCGACATTCTGGCCGATCTGGAAACCCTGTTGGGCAGCCCGGATCTCGCATCGCGGCAATGGGTGTGGCAGCAATATGACCATATGGTCGGCGCCGACACCGTGCACCGCCCCGGCGGCGATGCAGCGCTGGTGCGTGTGCACGGCACGAAAAAGGCGCTGGCGATCACCACCGATGTGACACCGCGCTATTGCTTTGCCGATCCGGTGGAAGGCGGCCGTCAGGCGGTCGCCGAAAGCTGGCGCAACATCACCGCCGTGGGGGCAACGCCGCTCGCCATCACCGATTGCATGAATTTTGCCGCCCCCACCCGTCCGGAAATCATGGGCCAGTTCGTCGGCGCCATCGACGGAATCGCTGATGCCTGCCGGGCGCTGGATTATCCAGTCGTGTCGGGCAATGTCAGCTTGTTCAACGAAACCGAAACCCAGGGCATATTGCCGACCCCGTCGATTGGTGGTGTCGGCCTGATTGCCGACTGGGAAGGCGCCATCAACCTTGCCTTCAAGGCCGAGGGCGATGAAATCTGGCTGCTGGGCGCGCAGCGCGGCCATCTGGGCCAATCCATCTGGCTGCGCGACCTGCACGGCCGCGCCGATGGCCCGCCACCCCCCGTCGATCTCGCCGCCGAACGCGCCGCCGGCGACTGGCTGCGCGCGCAGATCGGCGCTGGCCGATTGACCGCGGCGCATGATGTTGCGGATGGCGGGCTGCTGGTGGCAATCGCCGAAATGGCCATCGCCGGCGGGGTGGGAGCAAGCATTGCCCGCACCCCGGAACTGTCTGCCGCTGGCTGGGCCTTTGGCGAAGACCAGGGCCGCTATATCTTCACCATAGCGGCCGGAAACAAACCGCCGCCCTGCCCGGTGCCGTTGGTCCGGCTGGGGACCGTCGGTGGCGACCAGTTGATTGTGGCGGAGGCAGGCGCCCGCGCGATTGCCGCACTGGCGCAGGCGCATCGCGCTTTCCTGCCGGAATTCATGCGCCGCGGCGGAAGCTGATTTTCACACCGGACAGGCGGAAATAAAAAACGGGCGGGAACTTGCGTCCCCGCCCGATTGACCCTGAATATTTGAATTCAGTTCGTGGCCACGGCTACGCCGGCACGGCGACGGCGGGCAGCAAGGCCGACCAGACCGAAACCGGCAATCAGCATTGCCCAGGTCGCAGGCTCAGGCACGGTGCCCGCAGCTGCGAAATCGTCGAATTCAAAGGCAACGCCGGTCGAGGTGAAGCGCAGACCAGTGATCTTTTCCCCGGCATCGGCCGTGATGAAGATGCGACGGTTGGTGCGGTTGATATGCTGGTCACCATCGATCGGCGGCACGCCAACACCCGGCGTCGTCCCCGTCAGGGTGAGCAGAACGGAACCACCCGCGCCCAGCACTTCCAGCTGGTTGTAGTCATCGATCGATCCCCAATAGAAGCTGATCGACTTCAGATCGGGTGTCGAAAGTTCGGCCCAGTTGGGATCGACCGCAGACGATACATAACCATATACCGTAGCATCCCCCGCCGGAGCCGCGGCATCACCGCTAACACCAGTGGCGGTCAGCAGATTGCCCGACCAGCTGTAACCAGCGGCAGCCGGCGCATCAAAAGTGACCACCAATGTTTCACCAACACCCGCACCCGGATCCGGCGCACCGGCCGATGTGATGAAGGTCGCAGCCGCAGCCGGCACTGCCAGCACCAACGCAGCCGAAGCCAGAAGTGTTTTGAACATGTTTCAACCCTTTATTCTACGCATGAGCGCATAAGCGCGCACCTAAGCATCGAGCAAGATACGTGCCAAGTCCAAAACAGAACAGTTTTCCGGCCTGACGGCGCCATCTTTGTAAAGTCTTCCGACAGGGTTTCAGATCGTTAACGATTTGATGCCGGGACGCAGTGAAACCGCAGCTGTCGCCTTTATGCTTTTCAACCGCTGGCACAGGCGCTATCGGCTGAGCACACGGGTGGGGCCTGTAGCTCAATTGGTTAGAGCCGGCCGCTCATAACGGCTTGGTTGCGGGTTCGAGTCCTGCCGGGCCCACCATCTTTCTTTATTTTATACGTAATATCAATATCTTATACGGATAAATTGGCTAATTTTTCGGAAAGGTCAGTCGGAATTGGCGGCTTTGAGGCGGAAGCGCCCGGTCGGCGTCGCCAGGAGGTTTCCGCAGACATTTGCATCCACCCAGCGTCATGATGACTTAGGGCCGCTCCTCTTCAGGTAGGTAAGGCAGCCACCCCTTGTTCACATGCCAGCCGGAACGCTCGCCGAAACCATGACGGCGCCGGCAGCTCCGGCCCAACACG
>CAZIAA010000241.1:0-3280 GCA_964537365.1 uncultured Sandaracinobacter sp. | reverse complement strand
GCGATTTCCGGCCCGTCCATCGGCCCCAGCCGGCCATTGCTGCCTTCGGCAATCAGCTGCAGCATCATGCCCTGGGTGCCGGGCTTGTCGCGGCTGTCGGCAGGGATGCCGCCCGGGATCGACAGCCGCAGGCGCACGACCGGCACGGCCGTGGTGCGGGCAAACACCAACTCCACCCCGTTCGACAGCCGCGCGCGCTCGATTCTGGGCAGGCTGAGTGTCGCGGCATCGCCCGCCGCTGGCGCGCTTTGCCGGTTGGCAGGCGGCGCCAGTGCGGCGCTTGCTGCCGGCTGCATGCGCGATGCCGGGATGCGGATGGCGTCCGGCAGCGGCACACTCGTCGGATCGCGGTCGCCGGGTTTCAGAGTCAGGCGGAAATCGCCGACGCTCAGCCATTTCTGTGCGGCGCGCCGCACCGTGCCGGGTGTCGCCGAGGCATAATCCTGCAATTCCCGGCGATAGCTGGCCGGATCGCCATCATACAGCAGCCCTTCGGCCAGAGCGACGCCCTTGCCGCTGAAACCGCCCACCTTTTCCAGACCGCGAATGGTGCCGCCGGCAACGCGCATGGCGACCCGGTCGACTTCATCTGCGCCTGGCCCATGCTGCAGGAATTCCGCCAATATGCGGTCGATTTCGGAATCGACCCGGGCCAGATCGACACCGGGGACGACTTCGACGGAAATGCTGGCAATGCCGGCGCGGACCTGCGAACTGAGCGAGGCGCCAACCGACACCGCCAGCCGTTTGTCCCGCACCAGCACTTCGCGCAGGCGCGATGTCGGGCCGCTGCCCAATATCGCCAGCGCCACCTGCAGATCGGCCAGTTCGGCGGCGTCGGCGCGCCCGGCAACCGCCCAGAACCGGCTGAGGCGCACGGTCGGCACCCGGTCGGTCATGCTGGTGTGGGTGGTCTGGTCGCGGCTGGGCACCCAGCCGGCAAAGCGCGGCGGCACCGGGCCGGGCGGAATTTCGCCGAACCATTTTTCCACCAGCGGCCGCGCCGTTGCCGCATCGATATCCCCCGCCAATACTAGCACGGCATTGTTCGGGCCATAATGGTCGTGGAACCACTGCCGGGCGTCGTCCAGACTGGCCGCCTGCAAATCTTCCAGCCGGCCAATGGTCGGCATCGACATCGGATTGTCGGCCGGAAACAATTCCGTCAGCAATTTCGTGTACAGCAATCCACCGGGGGCGTTTTCGCGCTGCCGCTTTTCATTCAGCACCACCTTGCGCTGGGCATCGAGCTTGCTCTGGCTCAGCCCCGGCAACAGAAAACCCATGCGGTCGGATTCGAGGAACAGCGCCAGATCGAGCGCCGGCGTCGGCACGGTTTCGAAATAATTGGTGCGGTCGAAACTGGTGGTGCCATTGAAATCCGTCGCGCCGATTTCCTCCAGCGGCCGGAACAGATTGCCGTCGTAATGCGCCGAACCGTAAAACATCAGATGCTCGAACAGATGCGCGAACCCGGCCTTGCCCACTGGCTCATCGGTCGAGCCGACATCATACCACACCCCGACATGCACCAACGGCGCCTTGCGGTCGGTGTGCACCACCACGCGCAAGCCATTCGCCAATGTGAATTGCTCGAACGGAATATCCACCCGTTCGATCAACGCCGACAGCGGTGCCGGCGCCGCCAGGGCGATGCCAAGGGCGCCAACAGGGGTACCAACACCCAGAAGGGCGATGGCCAGGGCGCGCGCCGCAATACCGACCATGACGCCTATTTCAGCCCGTTGCTGACGACTTCGCGCAGATCGCGCGACAGATCCGCGCGCGCCTTCAACCGCAGCAATTCCGCCCGCATGCGCGGCCCCCACGGCCCGGCAAAACGGCGCCAGCGCATCAGCGGCTGAATGAGCCGTGCGGCCGGCTGCGGGTTGATCCGGTCCACCGCCAGCACTTCATCGACCAGCAGGCGGTAACCCGCGCCGCTGCTGTCATGCAGCCGGGCTTCGTTGCGGCCAAAACCGCCAATCAGCGCGCGCAGCCGGTTGGGATTGCGGCGGTCATATTGCGGATGCTGCAACAGTTGCTGCACCACCGCCAAAGTGTCCGGGCGGGTCGACATGGCCTGCACCAGAAACCATTTGTCGAGCACTTCCGGCAGATGCTGGAACCGCGCATGAAAGGCCGCCAGCGCTTCGTCGCGGGCGGGCGCCATCGAATGGCTGAGCGCCGACAGCGCCGACATGCGGTCGGTCATGCCGCGCGCATCATGGAATTGCTGCAAAGCGCGCGCGGCCGAATCCGCGCTGTCATCCGCCATCAACACGCCCAGCAGCACTGCATTCAGCCGCCGCAGACCCTTGGCCTTTGGCGACAGATCCTCCGGCGCGGTGGTGCACTGGTCGATGATCGCCCGCATCGAATCGCCGAACCGCCGCGCCAGATACCGGCACAGCCGCTGCCGGCTGACGTACACCTTGGCCGGGTGGATTCGTTCCAGCTGGTCGGCGATCGTCAGTTCGGACGGCGGCAGCAGCATTTCCGCCACCAGCGCCGGATCGCTCTGCCATTGTTCGAGCAGGGGCTGGATTGCTGCCGCGACATCGGCGAAACCATCCTCACGCCCGGTGTGGATGGCATGGCCCAGCGCCAGCAACATCAATTGCTGCAACGCTTCATAGCGGGCAAAGGAATCGTCTTCCTGCGCCGCCAGCACCTGCAGTCCGGCGGAAGATGGTGGCGGTCCGGCAATGACCGGGGCGGCAAAACCCCGGTTCAGCGAGGCAATGGGCAGTTCGTCGATGTCCTCGAGCAGCAGGCTGCTCTGTTGTTCGCTCAGCACCAGATCATTGCGTTCGTGCAGCTTGCGGCCGGCGGCATCGAACAAGGCAAAGCGCATGGGGATGGGCAATGGTGCTGCCTGGGGCGCCTTGGGGTTGTGCTGTTCGAACTGCAATTGCAATTGCCGCCGCGCACGGTCGTGCACCATGCGCAGCGTCACATGCGGGGTGCCGGGCTGTTCATACCAGCGCCGAAACAGCTCCGCGTTCAGCCCTTCGCTCTCCATCGCGGCCAGGAATTCCTCGATGCGCACCGCCGCACCGTCATTGTCGGCGAAAAACCGGTCCGTTGCCCGGCGGAATCGTTCCGGTCCCAGATGCGTCGCCATCATGCGAATGAGCTCGGCGCCTTTTTCATAGATGGTCGCGGTATAGAAATTGGTGATTTCGACATAGCTGGTCGGGCGCACCGGATGCGCCAGCGGGCCGGCATCCTCGGGGAACTGCACTTCGCGCAGATTGCGCGCCGATTCGATCCGCTT
>CAZIAA010000240.1:0-3292 GCA_964537365.1 uncultured Sandaracinobacter sp. | reverse complement strand
GCACCAGACGAGCGATATGCGCGGTGGCGATCGTGGCGGCGCCGTCCATCCGATCGCGCAGCCAATCCACATACACGGCTTCGCGCGACAAGCGCCCTGCATCCGGCGGCGCATCAGGAAAACGCCGGAAGCTTTCGACGAGAAAAGCGTCGAGTTCCGCACCTTTGGCGAAGCCGCCTGCCGGCTTGAACAGGCGTTTGACGGGACGCACCCGCACATCAAACGCCAGACGCCGCCCTTCCGGCCAGGATCGGGGCATGGACTTGCTCTGCAATTGCGCCGGCTGGCAGACGGCCAGCGCATCCGGAGGGGCGGTTTCGCTGGCCATGCGCCGCAAACCTTCGGCGTCCGTGCTGGCATAGGCATAGAGGGTGGCGCGCCCGCGGCCCGGCGCAACCATCAGCCGGAAGGGCCGCAATGCGCCCTTGCCAAAAGTCTCGCACAGCAAATGATGCAGTGCGCGGCCTTCGTCGGCCTCATGCCCGCGCACCGCTGCCAAGTGCCGAAAATCCCGAAGGTCGATCGGCAGGCTGATCATGTGCAGGATGCTCATGCAGCCACCCCTTGTCGCTGGATACGGCCGATGACGACGCGCCGCGTGCCGCCATGCAGGCCGGTGCGCCAATTGCGCAGATCGGGAAGATCAATGATGCGATCGACGAGGAGACCATCCGACGGCCCCTCGTTCGCCGGCCACAGCGCATGGCAGGAAACTGCCGCATCATCGGGCGATGATGCGCCCTGCAATGCCGCATGGGCGATGGGCGCCGCCAGCCATTCCCCCTGCCACAACGGAGCAGAGGGCAGGCAGGGCTTGCGGCCGATAAACAGCGGTCGCGCCGGACGGTCGAGCGCGTCGGCCAGCGCATCGAGATCCGGGCCACTTTCCGCAGGCAGGAGGCGAAGCGCCAGCGTGACACAGGCATCCGGGTGATATTCCCGTTGGCGGCGGTGCGGAGCGCCATAGCTGTCGCCATCGCGCCTTTCCGGCGCGCCGCGCGTCGTCCAGCCAGTATCACTTTTGGCAATTTGCGCATTCTGCACGTCGGTCAAAATGCCTGAATCATTCTCTCGGTCGCGCCGTGCGGCAAAGATCAGCCGATCCTGCAGATGCTGGTGTTTTTCCCATTCGGTGCGCCGCCAGCCCAGCGCATTGGCCAGAAGCCCGGTCAGGAACGACTGGGCAGGGAAAGCGCGCGTGACGCCGACTTGGTCGATGGTGACGCCACCAAAGGCGACCAAGGGCGCTTCCAGCCGCAGGATCAGCCAGCGATGCTCATGCACCGGGGGCGGCCCTTGCCTGTTCGGCGGCCCATTGCGCCAGAGCGGAAAGCGCCAGTTTCTCCACGCCGGCCAGCGCGCCTTCGACGCAAAGGTGACGGCGAACTTCTTTGGTTTC
This sequence comes from uncultured Sandaracinobacter sp., assembly GCA_964537365.1. GTDB lineage: Bacteria > Pseudomonadota > Alphaproteobacteria > Sphingomonadales > Sphingomonadaceae > Sandaracinobacteroides. The sequence continues at coordinate 1,893 of CAZIAA010000240.1, read as the reverse complement.
ATAGGCGGCATCCATCTGGCGAAGCTGCGCGTCGAGCGCCGCCACCGCCTGCCCCGGATCATGCTCGATGGCCCGGCGGTAGGCACCGGCAAGGCTGCGCGGCTGACGGTCGCCCGCCTCCACCAGCAGCAGATCGGCCCTGCCATAGGGCGCGGTGGAGCCGAGCTTGGCGCCGGGCGAAACCTCGGCGATCAGATGCAGCAGATTATGGACGACCTGCGCGGCCAGTTCCCGGTCCTTGCCGCAATTGGCGATCAGCCCCGGCAGATCGATGACGACATAACCATAATATAGCCCGGAGGTCAGTTCGGTTTCCTGAATAGTGTCGGCGCCGCTGTCGTCATCATCCTTTTTCAGATCGTCGACGGCGGTGAAATAATCGCCCTCTGCCTCTTCGCCGTGCACGGTGAAAGCGTGGGCCACATGAATGGGCGCATCGATATTGGCGGCCGGATCGGAAGTGACCATCCGTCCGAACAAGGCCGAGGTCAGCCCACCCGGCAGGCTGGTGGCATCGCGCAATACCTTGATATTGGCGCGGAATGTCTTGGCCCATTCCGCCACGGTTTTCTTTGCCGCTTCGGCATCTGGGGCATTGGCGGCCAGATGTTCCGCCTGCTCTTGCAGCCAGGCAATTTCCGGCGCACCGAACAGTAACGTCTGCCGGCTTTTCTTGCCCTTGTCGGCCTTCTCCCCATAGACGGCTTTTTGAAATTCCGGCTCCAGCGCCGCGATCACATCGTCAGGATAGCGGCCGGCAAGTGGCCCGATAACCAATTCTGTCACCAGCTCGCGCGACCGCCAGGCGATTTCAGCGCCCTCGATGGCATGAAGGGAATGTGGGTCGCTATCTGCCATGCGCCAATGCCGCTTCAGGCATTGCGACGAAATGCGCGTGCGGCTGACACCGCCATAGGGCAGGCGCTTGGCCAGCCCGGAATCATCGCGGTTCAACAGGGCGGCGGTATAGGAATGCAGCGTATGAATCTGCAGGAAACGGGGGGCTGACATCAACTGGCTTCCTCTTTGGTGGATTGTCGGGAAATGGCGTCGAGCCGCTGGTAATAATCGCGCGCAATGCGCCGCAAGACAGGCGTTGGGTCCGTCGCCAGAAGCAAGGCGGCGATATCGTTGCAGTTCAGGCCGGTTTGCCGGTCCCGCTTCGGGGCCAGCATCCGGGCAAAGCGCTCCAGCGTTTCGGCCCTTTTGGCAGCTGGCTCGGCCAGAAAACGCATGAGACGCGCCTCCGAGACGAAGGGCCGTTGGATTACCGCCCCCGCATGGCCGCCATCGCACAACAGGGCGCCCAGCCCGCGCCAGATGCCGTCGGCTGTTTTTGGCTGGTGCAATGGGCCGCGCTGCTCCGGCTCTCCTCGGGGAACAAGGATTGCCATGATCCGCACGAGACGCATCCAGACTTCTGTCTGGCCGACCTTGGCGATAAAGCCGCATTTTGCCGCCAGTCGCCAGAATGCCGCAGCGCCTGGCCCATGCACATCCATGCGGCGCAGACTGGCGAGATCGCCCACATCCAGCCGCAGCATCGCGCCCGACAATGCGGCGATCTCCCGGCCCTCAAGCGGCATGTTCGGCTTCCTTTCGGTCCGGTCTGATCAGCACTTCGGGATAGGTTCCCCGGATGGCGTTGCGGAATGCTGCGCGCGCGCGCATTTCTGCGCGCGGCCGAAACAGGCTGGCACCGGAAATGGTGGGCAAGGCGGCTTCAAAGGCCCGCTCGGCAAGCACAAACAGCGCGGTCGCGAACTGCATTCGCTGCGCCTCTTCCGCCGCCGGGCCGTCATCCTGCGCCGCACAGCGTGCCCACAGATGCTCGAAGAAAATCCTGTCTACTTCTTTGTCGAACCGATCCCGGGCGGGGCGCGCATGGACGTA
>CAZIAA010000239.1:0-3298 GCA_964537365.1 uncultured Sandaracinobacter sp. | reverse complement strand
TGTTCCGGCGCTGGTCGCTGCGCTTGCTCTGGCCGGTTGCGGCTATCAGAGCGATGTCACCCGGCTGCGTCCGCCCGACCCGGCATTGAGCAAAGCGCAGCAGAAAACCCTGCGCGATGTGGAACGCAAGGAGGTGCGACGCGGTTTGACCGTGGCGGCCGACGCGCGCCCGAAACGCGTGGATGATCTGACCGTCAAGCTGGACATGCGCGCCGACGATCCCTTTGCCCTGCCGCCGGCTGGCAGCAGCGATGGCGCCGACACGCCCTTCCCGGACGTGCCGCCGGCGCTGCCGGCCGCGAATCTGGCGCAGCCCGGCGCGGACCGCAACGGAGTGGGAGACTGATGGACCATTTTGTCTTGCAAGACGGAGTCCTGCACGCCGAGGGCGTGCCCTTGCCGCGCATCGCCGACGAAGTCGGGACTCCGGTGTATGTTTATTCCGCAGCGACCCTGCGCCGCCACGCGCGGGTGATGAAGGCGGCGCTGGCCGGGGTATCGGCCAATGGCTCGCCGCTGATTGCCTTTGCCGTCAAGGCCAATTCCAATCTGGCCGTGCTCAGGCTTCTGGCGCGCGAAGGGCTGGGCGCGGATGTGGTATCCGAAGGGGAAATGCGCCGGGCATTGGCAGCCGGGATCGTGCCGCAGCGGATCGTATTTTCGGGCGTCGGCAAGACCGATGCCGAATTGCGTGCTGCACTTCAGGCCCAGATCCTGCAGATCAATGTCGAAAGCGAAAGCGAATTGCACCGGCTGTCGGCAGTGGCGTCCGAACTGGGTCGCACTGCGGAAATTGCCTTGCGCGTCAATCCGGATGTGGATGCCGGCACCCATGCCAAGATTTCGACTGGCAAGGCGGACAACAAATTCGGCATTCCGATTGCGCGCGCCGAAGAGCTTTACGCGCTGGCGGAAGCGCTGCCCAATATCCGCCCGGTGGGGGTGGCGACGCATATCGGTAGCCAGTTGATGCAATTGCGGCCGCTGGAAGACGCCTTTGCTGCGATTGGCGCTCTGGTTGGGCGTCTGCGCCGGGCCGGGCATGCCGTGCAGCGCGTTGATCTGGGCGGCGGGCTGGGCATTCCCTATGACCACAGCCGCGACCACCCGCCCAGCCCCGATGACTATGGCGCCATGGTGAAGCGGGTCGTTGCCGGCTGGCCGGACAGCGCCGGCATTGGTTTCATTTTCGAACCGGGGCGGGTGATTGCCGGCAATGCCGGGCTGTTGCTGACCAAGGTGGTCACGCTGAAAAATGGCGATGGCCATGGCTTTGTCGTAGTCGATGCGGCCATGAACGATCTGCTGCGGCCGGCACTTTATGATGCCTGGCACGACATTGCCGCGGTCTGCCCGCAAGACGGCGAGATGCAGGCGAGCGTGGTGGGGCCAGTGTGCGAAACCGGCGACACCTTTGCTGCATCCAGAACCCTCGGGCCGGTTGCCGAGGGTGATCTCCTCGCGCTGAAGACGGCTGGGGCTTATGGCGCGGTCATGGCCGGCACCTACAACACACGGCCGCTCGTGCCCGAAGTGCTGGTGGACGGGACTCGTTACGCTGTCATCCGCCCGCGCCAGACGCTGGAAGAACTGCTGGCGCTCGATCGGATTCCGGACTGGCTTTGACAATCAATCAGGGAAGGTGTGTGCATTGAAACCCGTCAAGAAAGCCGTTTTTCCCGTTGGCGGCATGGGAACCCGCTTCCTGCCGGCGACCAAGGCGGTGCCGAAGGAAATGCTGCCGGTGGTGGACCGGCCGCTGCTGCAATATGCCGTCGATGAAGCGCTGGCGGCCGGTGTCGAGCAGATGATTTTCGTGACCGGGCGTGGCAAGGCGGCGCTGGAAGATTATTTCGACGTCGCCGTTGAACTGGAAGGGCTGTTGCGCACGCGCGGCCGCGATGCCGAACTGCGGGTGTTGCAGGGCACGCAACTGCACCCGGGCGATATCGCCTATGTGCGGCAGCAGGACCCGGCCGGCCTTGGCCATGCGGTCTGGTGCGCCCGCCACATCGTCGGGGATGAGCCTTTTGCAGTGCTGCTGCCCGATGAATTGCTGTGGAGCCCGCAAAATCCCTGCCTGAAGCAGATGGTGGAGGCGCGGAAAGAAGTTGGCGGCACCGTGATTGCAGTGATGGAAGTGCCGGCGGATCAGACCGATCGCTATGGCATCATCGATCCCGGGCCAACGCATGGGGCGCTTACCGAAGTGCGCGGCTTTGTCGAAAAACCGCGGGCCGGCACGGCGCCATCGCGACTGGCGGCTGTCGGGCGCTATCTGATCGAGCCGGAGTGCATGGATATTCTGGCGCGCGGCCATGTCGGTGCCGGTGGCGAGATCCAGCTGACGGATGCGCTGTCGCAACTGATCGGGCAACAGCCGGTGCATGCCTATACCTATGCCGGCACGCGCTTCGATTGCGGCGACAAGGCCGGCCATGTCACCGCCAATATCGCGCTGGCGCTGGAACGGCCGGACATCGGCCCGGCGGTTCGCGAATGGCTGCAGACGCATGTCTGCTGACGCGGATCTGCGCTAGCGCGGGTCGGGGTCTGGCGCGACTTTGAGGATGGTCCCGTCCGTTGCAACCACCCGCATTTCCTGCCCGGCGGGGGTATCCGGGCCTTCGGCGATCCAGTCGCCATCACCCAGCCGCACGCGGCCACGGCCGTTCTCGATTGCCGTGGTCACCACCACCCGGCTGCCAATGAGGCGGGCGCCGCGCTGATTGAGCAAGGGGTCGTCATTGCGGCCGGTGCGGCCCGGATTCCAGCGTTTCGCCGCCAGCAATGACAGCATGATCCAGATGGCAAAGATGCCGAGCTGGCCATCCAGCGTCAGATTGAGAACGGCAACCGTGAGTGCAGTCAGAAATGCCGCCAGCGCCACCCAGATGAGATAGATTCCGGGGGCCAGCAGTTCGAGGCTGGCGGTGATGGCCGCGAGCGACAGCCAGCCCCAGGGGGAAAACAGAAATGCCGCAATGTCGTTCATCGCTGTCCGGCCTGCCTCCTGTTCATTCCGTCCGCCGCGTCGGGCTGGTGGGCACGCCGCTGCCACGGCTGCGGCCCGGTCCGCTGGCATCGTCGGCGCGGACGGATTTCACCAGTTCGGTGATTCCGCCAATGGAACCGATCAGATTGCTGGCTTCGAGCGGCAGGAAGATGGTCTTGGCGTTATTGCCCTGGGCAAAGCTGCCCAGCGCTTCGACATATTTTTGCGCCACGAAATAATTGATTGCCTGCACATCGCCCTTGGCGATGGCTTCCGATACCATGCTGGTGGCAGCGGCTTCGG
>CAZIAA010000238.1:0-3305 GCA_964537365.1 uncultured Sandaracinobacter sp. | reverse complement strand
TAGCTGTTGAACTGCGCGCGCGGCACCTGATGCGACCACAGATATTCTCCCGCCGGGCTGTCGAGCTTAATGGAGCCGGCCGGGCTGATGTGGTCGGTGGTGATGGAATCGCCGAACAATCCCAGCGCCCGGGCATTGACGATGTCGGGCACGGGGGCCGGCGTCATGGTCATGCCTTCGAAATAGGGCGGGTTGCGGACATAGGTGGAGGCCGGATTCCATTGATAGGTGGCGCCGCCCGTCACGTCGATCGCCTGCCAGTGCCTGTCGCCCTTGAAGACATCGCCATAGCGCTTGCGGAACATGTCCGGCGTGACTGCCTTTTGCACCATCGCCGCCACTTCGGCGTTGCTCGGCCAGATATCCTTCAGATAGATGTCAGCGCCTTCGGCATTCTGGCCGATGGGCGCGTCGGTCAGGCTGGTGCGCACCGTGCCGGACAGGGCATAGGCCACCACCAGCGGCGGCGACATCAGATAATTGGCTTTGGTGTCGGGCGAGATCCGGCCTTCGAAATTGCGGTTGCCGGACAGCGCCGAGACCGCCACCACGTCATTCTTGTTGACGGATTCGGAAATGGCCGGCGGCAATGGCCCGGAATTGCCGATGCAGGTGGTGCAGCCATAGCCGACCAGATTGAAGCCCAGCGCATCCATGTCCTCGGTCAGGCCGACCTTGTCGAAATAATCGGTCACCACCTGCGAGCCGGGCGCGAAGCTGGTCTTTACCCAGGGCTTGGTGCTGAGGCCCAGCTTGCGCGCCTTGCGGGCGACCAGACCGGCCGCCACCAGCACCGATGGATTGGAGGTGTTGGTGCAGCTGGTGATGGCGGCAATCACCACGTCGCCATGGCCGATGTCATGGTTGTGACCCCGCACCGGGAAGCGGGCATCGGGCTTTTCGGACTTGCCGAAAGAGCCGACCAGTTCGGCGTCAAAGGCTTCATGCGCGGCATTCAATGGCACGCGATCCTGCGGCCGGCGCGGCCCGGCCAGCGACGGCTGCACCGTCGCCAGATCCAGTTCGAGGACATCGGTGAAATGCGGCTCCACCGTGGTGGCATCGCGCCACAGGCCCTGCGCCCGGCAATAGGCTTCGACAAGCGCGATCTGATGCTCGTCGCGGCCGGTGAAGCGCAGATAATCGAGCGTGACCGTGTCGATCGGGAAGAAGCCGCAGGTGGCGCCATATTCCGGCGACATATTGGCCATGGTGGCACGATCGGCCAGTGACAGATTGTCGAGCCCGGAGCCGCAATATTCGACGAAACGCCCGACCACGCCCTTGTTGCGCAGCAACTGGGTCACGGTCAGCACCAGATCGGTTGCAGTCACCCCTTCCGACAGATTGCCGACCAGACGCACGCCGGTCACCTTGGGGATCAGCATGGAGATCGGCTGCCCGAGAAGTGCCGCTTCGGCCTCGATTCCGCCGACGCCCCAGCCCAGCACGCCCAGCGCATTCACCATGGTGGTGTGGCTGTCGGTGCCGACCAGCGTGTCGGGATAGGCGAATTGCGTTCCGTCCGAGCCTTCGGACGACCATACCGAGCGCGCCAGATATTCCAGATTGACCTGATGGCAGATGCCGGTCCCGGGCGGCACCACGCGCAGATTCTTGAACGCGGTCGAGCCCCAGCGCAGGAATTCATAGCGTTCGAGATTGCGCTGATATTCGGCTTCGACGTTACGGGCAAAGGATTGCGGCGTGCCGAATTCATCCACCATCACCGAATGGTCGATGACCAGATCAACCGGCACCAGCGGGTTGATCTTTTGCGGGTCGCCGCCCAGCGCGGTCATGGCGTCGCGCATGGCGGCGAGGTCGACGACGCAGGGCACGCCGGTGAAATCCTGCATCAGCACGCGCGCCGGCCGATACTGCACTTCATGGTCGCCGATGCCGCCTTGCAGCCAGGCCGCCATGGCCTTGATATCGTCCACCTTGACGGTCTTGCCGTCTTCGAAACGGAGCAGATTTTCCAGCAGCACCTTCATCGAATTGGGCAGCGCCGACACATCGCCGATATGCTTGGCGGCTTCCTCCAGGCTGAAATAGTCATAGCTTTTGCCATCGACGACGAGGCTGCGCCGGGTGGAGAGTGTGTCATTGCCGATGGCAGTCATCTGGGCCTGTCCTTTGTGATTCAAGATGCTGAAAAAAACTGCTGTAACCCTATAGCGCTGCGGCCTCTGCGGCAAGATCGGATACAGCCGGCGGAAGGCTGAAGCATGGCCGTGCCGGGCCGTAAAGAGGTTTCGTGAACTTCGGTCCGGCCCGTGCGCGGCCGCTGTCGGTGCCTGACATGGGTGCCTGACATGATGGATAGGCATGATGGATCGATAGGATGGATTTGGCAGGGGCTTTGACATGCAACAGGCTGGAAAATTCGAAGCGGCAGGCGGCGCCCGCCCGATCGATCATGTCGGACAGGGGCATCCGGGGCTGGTGCGGCTCGATCGGGTGCGCCATGTGCTGGTGCAGACCGGGCTTGCGCCAGAGCCGGAAACCTATGAGATTCTTTATCTTTACGTCAGCAATGCCGATCGTGCGCTGTCGCGGGAAATCGAGCGCCGGCTGGAATCGGCGCAATTGAGCCTGTCCGCCATCCGCGCCCTGCGCACGACCTATCTCGGCGACATTGCCGCCGGCGAACTGCTGGAACTGGCGCAATCGGCGCATGACAGCGCCACCGGGCTGATTGGCGATCTCGGCCATGCCCGCGTGCAGCTGGCGTCCTATGATGCCGTGATCGAAGCCGGCGAAGATGCGCTGTCGGACGCCTGCACGGCGGCGGATCTGGCCCGGCTGGTCAAACGCCTGCGGCTGGCCAACAGCGAAATGCTGGCGGCCAACCACAAGCTCGAAGCCGATATTCGTGCCGTGAGCGGCGAAACCGGCCGGCTGCTCGATCGTCTGCATGCCGCCGAGCATGCGGCATCGACCGATCCGCTGACCGGGCTCCCCAATCGGCGCGGTTTGCTGGCCGCGCTGCGGCAGGCTCAGGCCACCGTGCAGGCAGAGGGTCGAAGCCTGTCCGTCAGCCTTGTCGACATCGACAATTTCGCTGAGTTCAACCGCCAGTGGGGGGTCGATATCGGTGACGAAGTGTTGCGCTGTGTCGGCGCCCATCTGCGCACATCGGCGCAGAAATACGGCAGCGAAACCGCCGTTGTCGGGCGCTATGGGTCGGATGAATTCGCCATCGTGCTGCCCGACCTTGATTTGCAGCAGTCGGTCTCTGCAGTCGAACAGATGCGCGCCGGGTTGGCGCGGCAGATGCTGCGTCGCGCCGATGATGGCGC
>CAZIAA010000237.1:0-3317 GCA_964537365.1 uncultured Sandaracinobacter sp. | reverse complement strand
TGCTGACGGTGGGTGTGGATGCAGCGGACACGGGGCTGGTGCAAAGCGGCGCCGACCAGCCGGTGGTGCTCGAAAGCAGTCTGGGCAGCGCCATCGTTCGCGCCGGAATCGCAGCCGGCGGCAGCGCCAGCATTGCCGCCGCCAACGACATCACTATTGGCCGCGCCGGCAGCGCCGTTGGCCAGTCGGCCGGGGGCGTCTTCACGCTGGACGCCGGGCGCAGCCTGTTCGGGCGGGGGAATCTGACGTTGACGGCCGATGCGGGGGGCATCGATCTGCGCGCCGGCGCCATGGCGCCGGTGCTGCGCAGCATCGAATTCGACGCCGGCACCAGCCTGCTGTCCGCTGCGAATGCAGTCATGATCGCGGCCGGCGACAGTTTCACCGGTCTGCGACTGGGCAGCGTGAACGCCAGCATGCTGGCCGTGCCGGAGGTGAACGGCGCGATCAGCACCGGCGCGCTCGCCATCGGGAACGGCATCATGCTGCGCAGCCTGAACGATTCCGTCTCGGTGGCCAGCGCCAATGCCAGCGGCGCCGGGCAGGATGTGCGGTTGACGGCCGCGGCCAGCCTGGACATTGGCGCGGTGACGGCCACGCGCGACATCCTGCTGGACGCGCGCGGCGGTGCGCTGGACGGGACCGGAGCACTGGACGCCGGCCGCGACCTGAAGCTGAAAGCGGCAGCTGGCATCACGCTTCCCCCGGCCTCCACCGGCCGCGCCGGCCGTGATGTGGTGCTGGTGGCCGGCAGCATCGACGCCGGATCGTTTCAGGCCGGCGATGATGTCGTACTGGTTGCAACCGGCGGGAATATCGCAGCGGGCGGCCTTGCCAGCCTGAATCTGGGCGAGGATGACGCCGGCCCGCTCACCGATGCCGCCGGTATGCCGGTGCCGGACCCGACGCTGGGGGCCGACGTCTCTGGCGCGCTCCCCGGCCGCAATGTGCTGGCGCTGGCCACAAATGCCCTGACCCTGACAGGCGGTGTCACGGCCGCCGACCTTATTCGTCTGGCCTCGGTCGGCGCGCCTCTCGGCTTCGACAGCATCGACACCCCGGCCGACATCAGCCTGACCGGCACCGCCATTGCCGGCGGCAGCCTGCGCTCCGGGGGCGATATCCAGCTTGCCAGCACCTCGGAAGACATTGACATTGCCGAGCTGGAAGCCGCCGGAATGTTGCAGGCCAGCAGTGCGCGCGACATCATCGTCGACCGCCAGTCGATCGCAGGCGGCCTGACGCTGACGGCGGGCCGCGACCTGCTGCTGGGCAGCATGCTGGAAGCGGATATGGCGTCGGCGACGGCGCGTGCCGGCATGCTCAGCCTTGCCGGCGGCCGCCGGGTTCGCGCCAATACCGGGCTGGTTGCAAGCGGGGCGATGACGCTGATCGGCGGATCCGATCCGATGGCGCCGGCGCCGCTCGCTGATTTCGACGTGGACGTGGCCGATGTGACTGCGGCGTCGGCCCTGATAGAGGGTCGGCGCGGTGTTCGGCTTGCCGATGTGGAAGTGGCCGGCACGGCCGAAATCCGCACGGTGCCGGCTGCCGCCAACCCGTCCGGCGATATCGTCGCCGGCCGGATCATGGCCGGCAGCAGCAATGTGACTGCGGAAGGGGGCAGCATTGCCATCGGCGAAATCGCCGGAGGCGCCGCGACGCTGACAGCCACCCGGTCGGAAATGGCGGCCGCAAGCACACAGGGCGATATCCGGGTGAACATGGTCGCTCCGGGCAGCACGACGCTGACCATCACGGCGGGCCGCGATGTCGCGCTTGGCCCCGCCGCCATGGCCGGTGCACTGACGGTGACCGCCGCCCGCGACGTCAGCAGCCGCAGCATCCGCGCGGCCGACGCGACCATCACCGCGACTGCTGGCAACGCCAATCTGGCCAGCGACCCGGCCGACCGGATCGCGCTGGCCGGGCTGACGCTGACCACGGGCATGGCGGCCAATCTGGCCGGTGATGCCGAATTGACCGGTGCGCTGCGGGTGAGGGCCGGCACCAGCGTGCGGACGGGCAAGGTGGAAAGCTTTGGCAATCTGATCGACATCATGGCCAGCAATCGTGCGATGCTGATGGGCGAAACCGCCGGTGGCGATATCCGTCTGGCTGCCGGCGGCGATATCCGCATCGCCACGATTTCGCGCAATGCCGGGCTGGCTGCCGGCGCCGGGACGCTCACGATCGACGCAGGGCGCGACATTCGGCTCGGCGGACCGGTGCGCGTGCACAGCGACGCGACGGTGCAGGCCGGCGGCGGCATTGCCGCGCAAGAGATGCTGTCGGGCGGGCAGCTGCGCGCAAGCGCGCAAGCGGGGGATATCGAAACCGGCGCTTTGCACGGCGCCACCAGCATCGCGCTGGACGCGGTTCACGGCAATATATTCGTCGGCGTCCTGACCGGCGGCGCGCTGGACGTGGCGGCTGTGAACGGCGCCGTTGCCATTGCCGGGGTATCCACCAATGCCGGCAATGACATCGGCGCCACCGGGCTGACCGTGATGTCGGGCGCGGCGACGCAGTTCAGCGGGCCGGTGCGGCTGGCGGACTTTCTGTCTGTCGATGCCGGCACGGCGGTGGCTGGTGGTCTGATCGATGCCGGCGGCGAAATCACGCTGCTGGCCCGCAACGGCAGTGCGACAGCCGCTGCCGTCGCAGCTACGGCCATTAGCATCACGGCGCAGGGCATGGCCGGCGACGTTGTCGTGGAAAGCGTAGCCCATGGTGTGGGCGACGATGGCGACGATGGCTTCGGTGCCGGCAGCCTTGTTCTCAATGCCAGCCGCGACCTGACGATCGGCGGGCCGGCAGTGGTGGCAGGTCCGGCCACGCTGACGGCGGGGCGCAATATCGCGACCGGGGACGTGATCGCGACCGAAGGCATGGCGACCGGGGGCATGACGACCGGGGCGGCGTTGACGGCGGTCAGCGCCGACGGCGATGTGGCCATGGGCGTCCTGTCGGGGGCCGCAGTGGAAATCGAGGCGTTGCAGGGCGGGGTCGCGCTGGCTGGCATTGCGCAATCCCGCAGCGTGGCCATCCGGGCGGGCGATGCCGTGCTGGCAAGCGGCCCCATCGCCAGCAGCGGCGCGATGTCCATCGAGGCCGGCACGGCCGATGCCGCCGGCGCCATCACCACGGGCGCGCTGACGGGCACGGCCGGGGTTACGCTGGTGGCGCGTGGCGGCGCCATTGTTCTGAACGGCAGCGCCGACAGCGGTGCCGGCATCGATCTGACGGCCCGGCGGATCGACCTTGCCGATGCCGTCGAGGTGGTTGCCGGCACCCGCATCACCATCAACCCCGAT
>CAZIAA010000236.1:0-3334 GCA_964537365.1 uncultured Sandaracinobacter sp. | reverse complement strand
ATACCGGCGGGTCCCATTCCGGCGGCACCCATTCCGGGGGTTCCCATTTCGGCGGATCCCATTTCGGCGGGTCGAAGACGACCGGGGTAATATCCAGCGGGCTGATCTCCAGCTCGCGCGCGGCCCGCTCTTCGTTGCGGCGGCGGCGCTCTTCGGCTTCCTGGGCTATCCGCTCCTTGGCATCCAGAGCCGCCTGATCCGCGGCATCCTGGCGGCGTTTGCGGTCTGCGGCCTCGGCTGCAATTTCGGCTTCCGCCGCGGCTGCGGCCGCTGCTTCGGCTTCGGCTTTGGCAATGCGCTTTTCTTCCGCTTGGCGCAGCCGTTCCTGGACCTGTTCAGGCGAGGGCGGTGGTGCCGTCGGATAATCCGGTTCGAGTGCATCCGCGATATCGCGGTTGAATTTGTCCCACTCCTCGGGTGTTGGCGGCCGCTTCAGCGATTCCTGATATCTGCGTTCATTTTCGGCACGCGCTTCTTCAATGATCCGCTGGCGTTCCTGTTCGGCCTCGCGTTCGGCCTGTTCCCGGGCGCGGCGTCGCTCGTCGAGCAATTGCTGTGCAAGCGTCTTCGCGCCCTCCATTTCCTCATCGAGGCCGCCGCCTTTGAGCCGATCGAGTTCTTCGCGGCTTTCCGCAAGGTCGGCTTCCATCTGGGCGCGCCTCTCGTCCGATATGCGCTCATAGGCCAGCCGCTCCTTGCGGGCGAGTTCCGCCCGCATGCGGGCGTTTTCGGCTTCCAGCGAATTTGCCAGCTTTTGGGCTTGCAGGGCGCCCTTGGCAGAGATGATGATGTCGCCAGCCGAACCGGCGACGATTGCTGCGGCATCACTGAAAAAGCCCGCGGCATTGCCGGTGACAGCATTGCCGGCCAGCCCGACCAGATCGAGCCCGACGCCAACGAGGATATTGGTGCCGCTGTCATAGTTGCGGGTCAGTTGCAGATTGCCGCTGGCCTGATTCGTGAACACCGCCGTTCCGGTATTCACGATGCCGTTGGCAACGGTCAGCGCGTTCATCGTATGCGCCAGCCCGGTCAGGCCCTTGCCCACCGGAGATTCATCGAATTTCTGCACAAGCTGCGTGAACTTGCTTTGCGGCAGGGATTTTATTTCCATGGTCAGGGCCGAACCGGACCGGCCATAGGCCGCGAGTTCGCCCTTGATCGCTTCCATATTATTGGCGGCGATCTTGGCGTCGGCGACCAGTTTGCGTGAAGCGGCGTCCAGCACGGCTTCGGTGGCAGAACCGTCGCGCATCGCAGCGTTATACAGATCCTCGGCCAGCGCCAGACGCTGGTCTGCGGCGGCAGAAGTGGCCTTCATCACATCGGTGACAACGGCCCCTTCCGCCTGTGCGGTCTTGACCATTTCATAGGCGAAGATGGCGTTTTTTTCAGCATTGACGACGGCGTCGAGCAGCGACTGACCTTTGGAAGACAGCACGAGTTCGTATTTTGACTGCGTCTCCAGCACCTTTTGCGCGGTTGTCAGAGCCTGTTCCGCATTCGCCAGCTTGTTGGCAAGTGCGGCGCCTTCGGCTTTCCAGTTCGCGAGATTGATCGTCAGCTGCTGCAATTGCGGGTCCAGCTGTTGCAGCGTGGCATCGAGAACCACCTTGCCCTTGTCATAATAGCCGAAGGTCTCATTGCCCTGCGAGAGCGTGGAGGCCAGCGAACTTCCTGTTTCATTGCCACGCTGGCCATTGGTGTAGGCGCCGGACACTTCACCGAGCTGGTTGGCGCTGTCCTCGGCCATCGACAGCGCCATGATGTCGATCAGATTGGCAAGCTGCAGCGGCGCCTGATTGGCTTCGCCTTCCGTTTCCGCAGCGAATTCCATGATCTCGTTATTGGAGGCACCATAGAAGCGGCTGACATAGGCGGCGGCTTCGGGGATGGTGCGTGGATCGATCATCGGCTTGCCCTTGTCGTCAAGGGCGACCACCGTCTTTGCCAGACGATAAGGATGACCTTGTTCTTCAAGTGGCTGGGCGACGGCGCGGTGCAGCGCGGCGTTCCAGTAGACTTGGCCGAAACCGGGGTCCGACAAGGCCACGCCTTCGCCCCATTGCGCGATCGTCCGGCCGGTATCGTCCAGCCAGGTAAAGGCCGGCACGCGATAATGCACCAGCACCATCTCACGCCCGCCATGGCTGAAATAATGTCGGCTCAATTCCAGCGTGACATGCTGTTCGGCGCGGGTGAACATGCCCAGCTGATCGAGCGTCAGGCTGGTGCGCCATTGCGCGTCCGCGCCCAGCGCCGGACCGGTCCCCAGCATCGGGCGCACATATTTGTTGTGGTGGCGGGCAACCGCGCTGTCACCGGCCAGCGTTTTCGTGGTGTAGTTGTAAAGCAGCCCGACTTCGGCCGGGGAATCATTGCGAAAACTGCCGATGCGCTTGCGGTTGGGCTCGTCGATGGTGACGGCGCCATCGCCGAAATCCATCATCACCCAGGATTCATCGCCCCGGCGCGTGCGCGCGAAAGCCGCTGTCTGGGTATGGGAGAATTCCCGCACGCCATCAAAGGTCTGCAGCATCATGCGCAGCGTATAGCGATTGTCCTCCACGACAGGTGCCACGGTTTCGCTGGCGATGGCAGGCTGCGCGACGATCATGGCCGCAGGCGCGACAAGGCACAGCGCCACGGTGCTGGTGCGCAAGGCGATTTTCAGTTTGCGGATCCTGTTCATTACCGTGCCCCCAATTCGATCGCCTGGACAAAGGCGAAATCCCCCATCGGCCGCAGCCGGACGACGCCGGTTGCCACAGGCCCTTCGATCAGCCAGTCCGCCTCTCCGTCAGAGCGGGTCAGGCTGGCGCCGGCAAGCAGGCCCGGCCAGTCTTTCTGCGCGAGCAATGCTTCGGCAAAGGCATGGCGGGCTTCGGCGGCGCCATGGCGCAGGTCGGTGGTGCCATAGGGAACGGGATCGAGCAGGGATGCCACCCCGTCTGCGTCCCTGGCGGCAAGCGCATCAATAAAGCTTTGGGCGATCGACTGTTCCACCTGTTCGGGGCTGCTGGTCGCCGAGAAACGGATGGCGCGGATGGTGTCGCTACCCTTGACCGTGCGGGCAGCAATCTCGCGGTCGGCGCTTCCCGGTGCAGCGACATTGAGGCCGGTGCGGCCAAGTCTGCCGAGCCGGATTCCGGACCGCTGCGCGTCGGCCAGGGCAAGCAGCCGGCCATAGCTTTGCGCTTCGGCCGTTCGGGCCGGCTGTGGCCAGCTTTCCGCGAAGCGTTCGGCATCAAAACGCTCGACGATGGGCGTGCCCCCCAGGGGCGGCAACAGCAGCATGCGGCCGGCCCGGGCGGTGGTGTCACCCAGCGTGACC
>CAZIAA010000235.1:0-3345 GCA_964537365.1 uncultured Sandaracinobacter sp. | reverse complement strand
TGCCGATGATGTTGATCTGCCGGACCTTGGATTTCGGCCCTTCGGAAATCTCGAAGATGAGGTCGACTCGATTTTGTTCCAGTTCAACGATCTTGGGCTCGATGCGCGCCGAGAAGCGCCCCTTGCGGCGATACAGTTCCAGGATTCGCTGCACATCCGAGCGCACCCGCGAGCGGGTGTAGATCTGCCGTGGCGCGATCTTCACTTCCTCGCGGATACTGTCTTCCTTGATGCGCTTGGCGCCTTCAAAGATGACCCGGTTCACCACCGGATTTTCCTGCACTTCGATGGTGATATTGCCATCGCCATCGTCGCGGATCTTGACATCGGCAAAGAGTTCGGTTTCGAACAGCGCCTTCAGCGCCCGATCCAGCCGCACCCGGTCGTAATCCTCGCCAGGGCGCAGATCGACATAGGACAGCACGGTGGCCGGCTCCATGCGCACATTGCCCTCGACCGTAAGCGAGCGCACCACACGCACATCATCGGCAATCGTCGTGACCACGGGCGGCGTCCCTGCCGCCGGCGTCACAGCAGCCGGTGCGGCGGAATCCAGCGGCGCCGGCGTTGCCATATCCGTCGTCGCAGTGTCTGCCGTTTGCGCCCAGACCGGCGCAACGCAGGGCAGTGCGCCCGCCAACAGCAGTGGCAGCGCCATGCGCCGAACAATAGATGCCCTGTCGGGGCGGATGCCCGCTGCCAGCTTCGATCTCGTCACGTTAAATCAGGTTTCCTGCCACATTCATCCAATGACGTTTGCCAGCTTGTCCCACAAACCGACTGATCTGAGGTCGTTCCAGGTCAGAAAAATCATCAACGACATCAGCAGTGCAAAACCCGACACGAACGCCCATTCCTGAAGCCTGGGATTGAGCGGACGCCGCCGGACAGCTTCCAGCGCGTAGAGGAACAAATGCCCTCCGTCCAGCATTGGGATTGGCAGCAGGTTGATGAATCCGAGATTTATCGAAATCAGCGCGACAAAACTGATCAGCGCCGGCAGCCCCAGACTGGCGCTCTGACCGGAAAATTGCGCGATCTTGACCGGCCCGCCCAGTTCGGCGACATCGCGCCGCCCGGTCACCACCTGGCCGATGGTGTCCCACATCATGCGGCAGACATCCCAGGTTTCCACCACCGCCCAGCGCAGCGCCGACATTGGCCCTTCCCGCACCACCTGCAACTGGCCGGACGCCACTCCCAGCACGCCATGGCGGAATTCATTGCCGAACCGGTCGCGGCTGAGCACGGTTTTCGGAGTCACCATCATCGCCAGCGGCTGGCCATCGCGCTCGATCTCGACATCCATCGCCGTTCCGGGATTGATGGTGACGATGCGCACGACATCTTCGAAACGGTCGACGCGCTGGCCATCAATGGCGACAAAGCGGTCGCCGGCGCGCAACCCGGCTTCGGCGGCCGGCGTGCCCGGCAGCAATTGCCCGATGACGGGCGGCGTGATCTGATGCCCCCAGGTCATGAAAAAGGCGGCAAAGATCAGGATCGCGAACAGGAAATTGATCCCCGGCCCGGCCGCCACCACCAGGGCGCGTTGCCACAGCGGGCGGAAATGAAACAATTCCGACCGTTGCTCCGCCGGCACCGCGCGCATGGCTTCCGGGTCGGGCTGGCTGGCGGCGTTCATGTCGCCGGCGAATTTGGCATAACCGCCCATGGGGATCGCCGCCAGCCGCCAGCGCGTGCCGCGCCGGTCGGTCCAGCCGAAGATTTCCGGGCCAAAGCCGACGGAAAATGTTTCCACTTTCATGCCGAACAGCCGCCCCATGGCGTAATGGCCGAATTCATGCACGAAAATCAGCACCCCGATGACGGCTGCAAAAATCGCGATGGTATAGAGAAAACCAGGAGAAGCGAGCGTTTCCATCGAGGCCGACCTATCGTGAGAGCTGTTGCAAGGCAATTGCGCCCGACATGCTATCGGTCACAAAATGTCGCGCGGCTGAACGTGCCTGCAGGTCCACGGCGTGCACATCCTCCAGACAATCGAGCGCTGCATCCGAACAGGCCGCCAGACATTCCCCCACTACCCGGGCAATGGCGCCGAACGGAATCTGCCCCTGCAGAAAGGCCATCACTGCCACTTCATTGGCGGCGTTCAGCACGCAGGGCCGGACGCCACCGGCGCGCATTGCAGTTTCGGCCAGCGCCAGCGCCGGGAACCGCAGCCGATCCGGTTCCTCGAACTGCAAGGTGCCGATGCGCGCCAGATCGAGCCGTTCGACCGGCGTATGGATACGTTCCGGCCAGGCCAGCGCATTGGCAATCGGCACCCGCATGTCGGCCGGCCCCAGTTGCGCCAGCACCGAACCATCGACATATTTCACCAGCCCGTGCACCAGGCTTTGCGGGTGCACCAGCACCGACAGCTGTTCCGGCGCCATCTGGAACAGGTGCATGGCTTCGATCAGTTCCAGCCCCTTGTTCATCAGCGTCGCCGAATCGACGGAAATCTTCGCCCCCATCGACCAGGTCGGATGCTGCACCGCCTGCGCCGGCGTGGCCTCGGCCATTTGCGCCGTGGTCCAGGTGCGGAACGGTCCGCCCGATGCCGTCAGCACGATCTGTTCGACATCCTTGCGGCCGCGCAGAACCTGAAAGATGGCGTTATGCTCGCTGTCGACCGGCAGGATCTTCGCGCCGCTGCGGGCGGCGGCCGCCGTCATGATGCTGCCGGCGGACACCAGCGCTTCCTTGTTGGCAAGCGCGACGGAAATACCGGATTCGAGCGCCGCCAGCACCGGCGGCAGCCCCGCCGCGCCAACAATCGCCGCCACCACCAGATCCACCGGCAAGCGCGCCACATCCACCAGCGCCTGCGCACCAGCGGCAATGGCAATGCCGGTGCCCGACAGCGCCGATTTCAGATCCTGATAGGCGCTTTCATCGGCAATCACGGCATGGCGGGCGCGAAACCGGCGCGCCAATTGCGCCAGCTGCTGCCAGTTGCGGTCCGCCGTCAGCGCCGCGATTTCGAACGCCTGCGGGTTGCGCGCCACCAGATCGAGCGTGGACGTGCCGACCGAGCCGGTCGCACCCAACAGAGTCAGCCGTTTCAAGGCAATGCCCCCGCCACCGGGCCGAGCACGGCATCGGCGCCGCATACCGCCACCGCCAGCGCCACCAGCACAGCCACCGGCAACAGGCCATCGACCCGGTCCATCACCCCGCCATGGCCGGGCAGGGTATTGCCGGAATCCTTGACACCAGCACGGCGCTTCAGCCAGCTTTCAAAGAAATCGCCGGCCTGCGCCACCACCGCCAGCCCGGCGGCGGCCAGCGCCAGCCACCAGACATGGTCGGCCGCGCCGCGCCAGACGGCCAGCG
>CAZIAA010000234.1:0-3351 GCA_964537365.1 uncultured Sandaracinobacter sp. | reverse complement strand
GAGGAACTGCAACACCAGATGCGCCAGATCGAAAATCGCCTGCAGGAAAGCAGTGCCAGTCTGGCGGATGCGCCGATACAGCCGAGCGGGCTGACTGGCGCCACCGCGCCAGCAACGACGCCCGAAAGTGCCGCGAGCGCATCGGCGCCCGGGGCCGGCGCGGCCGCCACCCCCGCGCCAGTGGATCCCGAAGCGGTGTATCGGCAGGGCTATGCACTTTACACCGAAGGCAAATACACTGCGGCCTATGACGCGCTGGAGAAATTCGTCGCCACCCACCCCGACCATGCGCGGGCGTCCAATGCGCAATTCTGGGCCGGCCGCTCCCTGCTGGCGCAGGGCAAGACTGCTGACGCCGCCAAGGCTTTTCTCACTGGCTATCAGAAATTCCCACAGGGTGAGCGCGCCCATAACAGCCTGTTATGGCTGAGCCGGGCGCTGATTGACCTCGATCAGCCGGCGGCGGCGTGCCAGTCGCTCGACCAGCTGAAGACGGGCTATCCGAAGCGTCTGACCGGCCAGTTCGCGGCCGATGTCGCTGCAACGCGCGCCAAGGCGAAATGCAGTGACTGAGGCAGTGGGGGCCGGTGCGTCGCCCCTCCGAAAATCCTGAGCGCGGGATGCTGCCTGCTTCTGCCCGCTGGCGCGAATTCACGCCGAAACTGCTGACTGTCCTAGCCGAAGGCTATGGCGCCGATCGGCTGCGCCGGGATTGCATTGCCGGGCTGACGGTTGCCATCGTGGCGCTGCCTTTGGCCATGGCGCTGGCCATTGCCAGTGGCGCCTCGCCAGACAAGGGGCTGGTGACGGCGGTTGTCGCCGGCTTCCTGATTTCGGCGCTGGGCGGGTCGCGCATGCAGATCGGCGGCCCGACCGGCGCTTTCGTCGTGGTGGTTTTTGGAGTCATTGCCCAACATGGCTATGATGGCTTGCTGCTGGCGACGGCGATGGCTGGTGTTCTGCTGGTGATCGCCGGCTATGCCCGCCTCGGCAATCTGGTGCGCTTCATTCCATTGCCGGTGGTCACTGGATTTACCTCTGGTATCGCCGTCATCATTGCCACCAGCCAGGTGATGGATTTCCTCGGGCTGTCGATTGCCGATGTGCCAGCGGATTTCATTGCCCGCTGGCGGGCCTATCTGGCGGCTCTGGATACCGTGCAACTGGCCACGGTCGCCATTGGCGGCGGGTCGCTGGCACTCATCATCGGCTTGCGCAAATGGGCGCCCCGAATGCCGGACTTTCTGCTGGTTATTGTCATTGCCTCGGTTCTGGTGGCGGGTTTCGGCCTGCCGGTGGAAACGGTTGGTTCGCGCTTTCCGGATTTCGCCACTGGCCTGCCGACGCCGGCATTACCCGATTTTTCCTTTGCCAAGCTGCAGGCCGTGACGCCGGCAGCGTTCACCATTGCCTTTCTTGCTGGAATCGAAGCCCTGCTGTCGGCGGTGGTGGCCGATGGCATGGTGGGGTCCAGGCATCGCCCCAATCAGGAACTGGTCGGGCAGGGCGTTGCCAATTTCGCCTCTGCGTTGTTTGGCGGCCTGCCAGCGACTGGCGCCATCGCCCGCACCGCCACCAATATTCGCGCCGGGGCAGCGACGCCGGTGGCTGGTATCCTGCATGCGGCATTCGTCGGCCTGTTCGTGCTGTTTGGCTCCGGGCTGATGGCCTATATTCCACTGGCGGCGCTGGCGGCGATATTGTTCATGGTGGCCTGGGGCATGAGCGAACAGCGCCGTTTCCGTCAGATTCTGCACATGCCGGCCAGCGACCGCACCCTCTTGCTGCTGACCTTCGGATTGACGGTTCTGGTGGATCTGACGGTGGCGATTGGTGTCGGCGTGACGCTGGCGGCGCTGCTGTTCATGCGCCAGATGAGCAACACGGTCACCATCGAAGCCGGCAGCGAGGCCGTCACCCTCGATGCCGAAGAAGCGCGGGCGCTGGGGGAGCGGCGCACGCTGCCCAAAGGCGTGGAAATGTTTTCGATTCAGGGGCCGTTGTTCTTTGGCGTTGCCAATGACTTGCTGGATGTGCTGCAGCGCATTGGCTCGGCGCCCAAAGTCGTCATTCTGCGTATGCGCTCGGTGCCGCTGCTGGATGCCAGTGGCCTGAGCGCGATCGAGGGCTTTGTCCGGCAGGCCAGCGCGGCCCGCACTCGGGTGATTATTTCCGGCGCGCAACCGCAGCCGCGGGCCATGCTGGAACTTGCAGTGCTGGGCGATGCCGAAACTGCCGTGCGTTATTGTCAGGATTTCGCGTCGGCGCTGGCAGCCGCCACGGGAATGATCGCCAGCCAGCCGGATTCGACCGGCATGGATTCGGATCCGGGGTGATCCGGGCCGGCGATGATCACGCCTGAACATTTCCGTCAGCAGGTGGAAAGCCTGGCCGGCGCCGGATTGCAAGGCGATGGCCGGCTGGCGCTGGCGGTTTCGGGCGGGGGCGATTCGCTGGCGCTATTGTATCTGACGGCGCGGGCCTTTGGCGCGCGGGCGCATGTGCTCAGCGTCGACCATGGCTTGCGCGCGGAATCGGCTGCGGAATGCGCCATGGTGGCCAGGCAGGCAGCGGAGATGGGGTTGCCGGCGGATATCTTGCGCCTGCACATGGCGTCCGGCGGCAATGTGCAGGCCGTGGCGCGCGAAAAACGCTATGCCGCCATGGCCGCGCGCTGTGCCGAATTGCATATTCGGCATCTGCTGACGGCGCATCATGCCGATGATCAGGCGGAAACGCTGCTGATGCGGCTGGCGCGCGGCAGTGGTCTGGCGGGGCTGTGCGGCATTCGCCCGGTTGCCGAAATTGCCGGCATCATCGTACTGCGGCCGTTGCTGCACCACCGCCGCGCCGACCTGCATGCCGTCACTGCGGCGGCGGGCTGGAAGGCAGCCGAGGACCCGTCCAACGACAGCCTGCATTACGACCGGACACGCGCCCGGCGCCTGTTGCAGCATGAAGGCTGGCTGCAACCGCAGCGGCTCGCGGCGGCGGCGGCGCATTTGCAACAGGCCGAGGCGGCACTCAACTGGGCCGAAGACCGCGCCTGGCACAGCCGTGCGGAAATCGACGATGAGGGCCGGCTGTGGCTCGATTGCGAAGCGCTGCCGCAGGAATTGCGCCTGCGGCTGTTGCAGCGGGCCTTGCATCAGTTCGGGGCGCGGCCGGATGGGCCCGGCCTGAAAGCCGCGCTGGCAAAACTGGATGCCGGGATTGCCGCGACGCTTGGACCCTGCCTGTTGCGACCGCAGGCGGGGCGCTGGCAGGTGACGCTGGCGCCGCCGCGCCGCAGCTGAAAAAGCGCAGCTAGAAATAATTGTCGACCGGCATCAACTGCCGGCCGGTCAGCCG
>CAZIAA010000233.1:0-3360 GCA_964537365.1 uncultured Sandaracinobacter sp. | reverse complement strand
CCGGGCAATTGTTGCGCCGAAAAATGATCGCGGATGCGGCTGCTGATTTCCCGGATTTCCGCCAGCGCTGAATAATCAAGGCTGCGACGCCAGACAAAGGGCTGGATTTCCGCCAGAAATTCCGCGCCAACTGCGATGTCGCCAGCGCAGCTGCGGGCGCGAATGAAAGCGGCCCTTTCCCAGGCGAGGGCTTGCGACTGGTAATAGCCAATGGCGGCGGCAACCGGCAGGGAAGGCGCCGTGCTGTCCGGGTCTGGCCGCAGCCGCAGATCAACCCGAAAGGCATAGCCATCGGCAGTGCGGTCCGCCAGCAGCGCCACGATGCGGCGGACGATGCGCACGGCCGCAGCCGCTGGATCTTCGTTCCTGCGGCAGGCAATCCGCGCCGGGTCGTGCAGAAAGATGAGATCGATGTCGGACGAATAATTCAGTTCAAAACTGCCAAGTTTGCCCAGTGCCAGAACCACCAGCCCGGCCGGGCGCTGGCCGCGTTCGGCAAAAGCCGCGGATACTGCGAATGCAATGGCCAGATCGGCAAAGCGGCTGAGCGCGGCGGTCGTCTGTTCCAGAGTCCAGGCCTCGGAAAGGTCGGCCAGCGCAACCGTCAGCGCAACGCCGCGGCGGGCAGTACGCAGCGAGCGGCTGGCGTCGGCGCTATCCAGCCGCTCCAGCGCCTGTTCGAACGCTGGCGTGAAGCCATGGCGGCGGATGCTGTCGACAAGCTCAGGCTCGCGCGTGATCAGGCCGCGCAGGAAAGGCGAATGATTTCGCGCGCGGGCAATGGCATCCTCGATATCAGGCGTCGGATTCAAGGTCTGCCCTGATAGATTGCGGGCGCATTATGCACCGGCATATTGTCGATCAGCCGGGTCTGACCCAGTTTTGCCGCGACGAACAGGCGTGCATCCGGTGCGGATTGCTGCAGTTCCTGCAGATCATTGCCATCGGCCAGCAGCAGATAATCGATTTCGAATCCGGCCGCGCGCAATTGCTGCCGGGCGGCTTCCAGACTGGTGCTGACATTACCGCCGCGGGCAATCGCCTGTGCGGCCTGGCTGAGAGCGCGGGGCAGGGCGGCGGCGGGGGAGCGCTCGCGGGCACTGAGATAACGGTTGCGCGAGCTCATGGCGAGGCCATCCGATTCGCGTATGATCGGCGCGCCCGAAATCGTGACTGGTATGTTCAGATCGGCAACCAGACGGCGGATGACGGCCAGCTGCTGCCAGTCCTTTTCGCCGAAAATGGCGATATCCGGCAATGTCATCAACAACAGCTTGGCGACAATGGTTGCAACCCCGTCGAAATGGCCGGGGCGCAGGCGACCTTCCATCGGCGTGCTGATGGCGCCGACGTGGATGCTGGTGGCGAATCCGGACGGATAGATCGCCTCGACATCGGGCAGGAACAGCAGGTCGCAGCCTGCCGCGGCCAGCGCCCGGGCATCGGCTTCCGCCTGTCTCGGGTAACGCTCCAGGTCTTCGCCGGCGGCAAATTGGGTCGGATTGACGAAGATCGAGGCAATGGCGCGGTCGGCGCTGCGCCGGGCGGCGGCCAGCAAGGACAAATGGCCGTCGTGCAAGGCCCCCATGGTGGGCACCAGCGCGACGCTTTCGCCCTGTTGCCGCCATTGGCGGATGGTTTCGCGCAAGCTCGGGATATTGTGGACTATCTGCATCACTTTACGTCCATTGTGCCCCTGTTACAGCCCGGTCAGTCTCGGCTTTGTGGCATGGTTGCGGCATAAGGCTGACTTGCCGGTCGATTGAAAAATTCGCGATGTTGCGTCAATTGCCCTAAAATGCGTCGATTGTCATAAGCACAGGCTGCTGCCTGATCACTGGCGTTCGCAGCAACAGGGCCAGAGTGTCAATGCAAAACAGGGAGTGGCGCAATGCCAACAGCCAAGCCGCATGTTATCGTCCTTGGCAATGAAAAGGGCGGAACCGGAAAATCGACGACTGCGGTCCATATCGCCATGGCGCTGCAGTTTTCGGGACTGTCTGTCGGAGTTGTCGATTGCGACCATCGCCAGAAGACGACTGCGCGCTATCTGGAAAACCGCAGCGCCTGGAGCCGCAAGCATGATCTGCCGCTCAGCGTTCCAGAGGTAGAAGTCATTGCCGATGGCGATGCCGCACGGCTTTCGGAATTCGTCGATCGTGGTTTCGATGCCATCGTCATCGACACGCCCGGGCGCGATTCGGATGTCGGCCGCGAAGCCATTGCGCGCGCCGATACGCTGGTGACACCGATCAACGACAGCTTCGTCGACTTCGATCTGCTGGGGCAGGTCGATGGTGACAGCTTCAAGGTGACTCGCCCCAGCTTTTATGCCGAACTGGTGTGGAAGGCGCGGCAGCGCCGGGCGCGCAGCGATGGCGGCAGCGTCGACTGGGTGGTGCTGCGCAATCGCCTGTCGACGCTGGAAGCGCGCAACCGCCGCCGCGTCGGCGTGGCGCTGGAGGAACTGTCGAAGCGCATCGGCTTTCGCGTGGTGCCGGGCCTGTGCGAGCGGGTGATCTATCGCGAATTATTCCCGCAGGGGCTGACCCTGCTCGATATCGACCATATCCAGCAAACCACCGTCAGCCATGTCGCGGCGCGGGGAGAATTGCGCGAACTGATCGCAGCGCTGAAGCTGCCACTGGCCGATGCCGGTGGCAGGAAAGCGGCCTGATGGGGCTTGCCCTGCTGCTGCCGCTGTTGCTGGTGGCAGCCATTCTGCTGTTTCGCGGACGGGCGCGGCAGCGGGTACGGAGTTTGTCCATGGGCGAAATCGAAGCCCGGCAGTTGCTGGGTGTGGGCATGACCGCCACGCCGGCGGACATCCTGGCGGCGCATCGCCAGCGCATTGCCGCCGTGCACCCGGACCGGCAGACACGGGACCGGGGCGCGCAAGCGGCGCGAATCAATGCCGCCCGTGATTATCTTCTGGCGCAGCTGGGCCAGAACCATTGATGGTTGGAGTGATTGACGGTTGCGTTTGACGGCGGACGGGCGGACTGTCAGAGGGGCGCGGGGGAATTTGCTTCTGACGCAGAAAGGCTTTTTGTGCAGGCCCATCAATTCCATCCGACCACCCTGCGGGAATATGATATTCGCGGCATTGTCGGGCAGACGCTGACGGAAGCGGATGCATATGCGATCGGGCGCGGCTTTGGCACGGTGGTACGCCGCAAGGGTGGCCGCCGCGTCGTCATTGGCTATGACGGCCGCCACAGTTCGCCGGCTCTCTCCGAAGCGCTGATGGCCGGGCTGCGGCAATCCGGTTGCGATGCGGTTTGCGTGGGACTGGGGCCGACCGGCATGGTCTATTATGCTGTCGCCGAACTGGCGGCGGACGGCGGAGTCATGGTCACC
>CAZIAA010000232.1:0-3365 GCA_964537365.1 uncultured Sandaracinobacter sp. | reverse complement strand
GCAATGATGCTGAACTGTTCAGACAGACGCGCATCAAAATGCGCGAAGGCGGCATAGGATTTGGCCGTGCCGTGCATGTCTTCACTGGCCCAGATTCCAGGCGCGGCATAGACTGTGCCGGGCGGGAAACCTGCCTGCAGTTCGAACACCGTATCCCAATAGGCCTGCGCCTGATCGGCCCAGGGCAGGGTGCGGCCCATTTTCAGTTTTTCATCCGAGAAAAACGCCCCCAGCACCATATCGGTGTTCAGGGAATCGATATGGGTGTTGTAGGTCAGTTCCTGGGAAATGAAGCGGCTGTTGAAATCTTCATAATAGCGGAAGATGTCGGCGCCGCTGAAATCGGGGTCCTGATCGGTTTGATCGAGGCTGAACTTGCGATAAGCGGTGACGGAATTGAGCGTGCCGCCGCCCAGATCGAACTCCATCAGCAGCGTGCCGCCATAATCCTTCACGCGCTGGTTGCCATTGCCATTCAGGGTCTGCTCGAAGGCCAGCTCGCCGCGCGGCGGCACCACTCCGCCCCAGCCTTGCGTCAATGCATCAACCAGGGGCTGCGTCGGGCCGTCGATGAAATCGGTGGTGGCATAGCAGCAATCGCCGCTGCCGAGGGAGTAATCCCCGATCAGCTTGATGCGCACGGCGTCCGAAGGTTCCCAAAGCAGCTGGCCTTTGACGGCGCGCGTCGAATCATCATTGATGCGGTTTCGGGTCGTTGCATCGCGATAGAATCCATCCGCATGCGAGGACAGCCCGGCGACGCGGATTGCAGCCGTATCGCCCAGCGGTACATTGGCGGCTGCCCGCGCCATCACCGAATTGTAATTGCCATAACCGAGATCGATCATGCCGCCATAACGCCCGAGCTCAGGCTCGGCCGAAGTCAGCAATATGGCGCCCGCCGTGGTGTTCTTGCCGAACAATGTGCCCTGTGGCCCGCGCAGGATCTGCAGATTGTCGATATCGAGGAAATTCTGCAACGCGGCCGCCGCCCGGGTGCGATAGACGCCATCAATGAAAATGCCGACCGAGCCTTCAAAGCTGCGGCTGTTGCCGGTGGTGCCCAGACCGCGGATGATGACATTGGCGCTGGAAGTCGCGATGTTGGTGACACGGAAGCTGACACTGGGGCTGATGGCCTGGATGTTGGCAATATTTTCCACCCGCGCTTCGGCCAGGGCCTGACCATCCGCCGCGGTGATCGAAATCGCCACATCCTGCAGGCTTTCGGCCCGGCGCTGCGCCGTCACGATGATGTCTTGCAGAGTAGGTGTCTGCGCCGCTCTGGTTTGCGTTTCGGCAGACTGGCTGGCCTGCGCCGGAAGCGTCAGTGCCACGCCGACCGCACCTGCAAGCAACAGAGTTTCTTTCCGCATGATACTATCCTCCCTCAAGCTTTGACTCATATCTTATGATAATAACCATAAGATACCAGAGAAAGCACAGCCGGACTGGTCTGCTTTTCGCGTAATGCTTTTGTCTTGTGGCAATTATGTCGCAGTCACCGATCAGCTCCGAGAGAATCTGCGCTGCATAATTCTGTCTGTCACCGACGGTCGGGATATTACACAGTCGGGATATTACAAAGACTGGCGCCGGAACGGATCAGTTGGTGATCGAAATATCCGGTATGAACAGAACATCCCCCGGCACGGC
Source organism: uncultured Sandaracinobacter sp. (assembly GCA_964537365.1). GTDB lineage: Bacteria > Pseudomonadota > Alphaproteobacteria > Sphingomonadales > Sphingomonadaceae > Sandaracinobacteroides. The sequence continues at coordinate 1,709 of CAZIAA010000232.1, read as the reverse complement.
TTCGGCGATCTTGCGGCCAGTGCCGCCTACCAGTGTTTCATAGACGCGCCCGCCGCCGCGGGTGCTGATCACGGCCAGATGGTGGCGGAATTCAGCATGGTATTTGCGCAGCAATCCATCCGGCGCGCCATATTCGATAATCCGCCTGACCTTGTCGGCATTTTGCGGCGGCAGGCCGGCATCAGCCAGGAATTGCCGGGCGCTTTTGTCGCGCTCGCTTTCGAACTGCTGCGCGACCTCGCTGCGTTCGAGATAAATGCCATAAGGCACATCATAGGCGTGGAACAATGTCAGCCGGGCAGCGGGGAAATAGCTGTGCGCGGCCTGCAGTGCAGCGCGCGACGATGGCGAAAAATCCGTTGTCATCAGGATGTTCCGGTAATCTCCGTCCACGGGATCGCGCACGATCAGAACCGGCACAGTGGATTGGCGCAGCAGGCGATCAATGGTGCTGCCGCGCAACAGTCTCGTCCAGCCTTCGGCATGGGTGATGCCGGTGATGATGAGGCCGGCATTGGTTTGCCGGGCTGTGTCCAGGATCACTTCGGCGGGCGAGCCGGATTGGGTGTGAATGCGGAAATCCACCATCGGGTCGGCCTGGGCCAGATCGCGATAGATGCGCGTGCGGGCTGCTTCCTCGGGATCGGGCGGGCGATACCAGCCGGGCGGTTCATCGCTGGCGGCCAGAAACCCGCTGCGCTGCGGTGTGGGCAGGGCGTGCACGATTTGCAGATGTGCATCCCAGTCGCGGGTCAATTGCAGGGCGCGATCAAAGGCCCGGTCGCAACGATGGCTGAGGTCGGTTGCAAGGAGAATTTCCCGCGGCCGTGGCACGGGGGTCACGGCCTGAACTGCCGGGGGGCGCTGCCCGCATGTGCCGGTTGCGGGGCGCCCGAATTCATTGCTCGGGCTCGTCCACGGGTTCGCCGCGGACGAAAGCCGCGGTCTGCGCGCCATGCTCCTCGCGCAGGGCGCTTTCGGTCAGGATGATCAATGTCACCGGGGTCGTGAGCAGCAGGAACATGCCGATCAGGATTTCATGCAGCACCAGCCGCGATTGCAGAATGCTGAAACACAGCATGGAGGCACAGAGGATGAAAAAGGCACCGAATGTCATGCCCAGAGTTGGCGGGTGCACGCGCTGATAGAAGCTGGGCAGGCGCAACAGCCCGATGGCGCCGATCAGAGTGATGGCCGCCCCCAGCAGCGCGGCAATCGCGACGATGATGGCAGCCCATGTGGGCAGATCCGGCGCCAGCGTCATTCGATCACTTCCCCGCGCAAGAGAAATTTGGCCAGCGCCACCGAACTGGTGAAGCCGAGCGCCGACATTACCAGCGATGCTTCGAAGAACACCGTGCGCCCGTTGCGGATCCCTTCCGTCAGCAGCAGCAGGATGCCGACGACATAGAGGGCGTCAAAGGCCAGCACCCGGTCGCGCGCGCGCGGCCCGCGCACCAATCGCCAGACGGCGCAGACGCCTGCCAGCGCCAGCATGGTCTGCGCGGCCGAAAGAGCGAGTGCGAGCGCGTTCATACGAAAATCTCCAGCAGCAGCTTTTCATAGTGGTTCTTGAGCAGGCTGATCCAGTGCTCTTCGTCGGTCAGGTCGAGCACATGGACGAGGATGATGTGCTGCTCCCGGTCGTAATGGACCCAGAGCGTGCCGGGGGTGGACGTGATGATGGCCGCCATGGCCGCCAGCGCGGT
>CAZIAA010000231.1:0-3379 GCA_964537365.1 uncultured Sandaracinobacter sp. | reverse complement strand
CCGGCAGCCCCGTGGCGCGCTGGTGAAAGTGATCCCGACACGCATGGAGCAGGGGGAGCTTGCGCAATGACGCAGGATGACATGACGAATGGCGATGTGACTGCGAAATCCGGCTGGTTGCAGCGCATGCGCAGCGGCCTGCAGCGCTCTTCGGAAAAACTGGGCCAGAATCTGCAGTTCATGGTGGGCGGCGGCCGCATCGATTCCATTGACCTTGAAATCATCGAGGACGCGCTGGTGATGGCGGATCTCGGCCCGGAGGTTGCGGCGCGGATCGTGGCCCGGCTGGCGGACGCCCGGCTTGGCGGGGAAATCACCATCGAGCGGGTGCGGCAGACGGCAGCGGCCGAAATCCGCGCCATTTTGGCACCGCTGGCAAAACCCTTGCTGGTGACGGCTTTTCCGCGCCCGCACACGATTCTGGTGGTGGGGGTGAACGGCACCGGCAAAACCACCACCATTGCCAAGCTGGCGCATAATTTCCAGGAAGATGATTATGCGGTCATGCTTGCCGCCGGGGATACATTCCGTGCCGCCGCCGTGCAGCAATTGCAGGTGTGGGGCGACCGGCTTGGGATACCAGTGATTTCCGGCAAGCCCGGCGCCGATGCCGCTGGTCTTGCCTATACCGCGATCGACGAAGCGCGCGCCTCGGGGCGTGATGTGCTGCTGGTGGATACGGCCGGCCGTCTGCAGAACAAGGCCGGGCTGATGGATGAGCTGGCGAAGGTTCGCCGCGTGCTGGGCAAACAGGCGCCGGGGGCGCCGCATGATGTCGTGCTGGTGCTGGATGCAACCATCGGCCAGAATGCGCTGACACAAATTGAAGTGTTCCGCGAAGTCGCCGGCGTGACCGGGCTGGTGATGACCAAGCTCGATGGCACCGCGCGCGGCGGTGTGCTGGTGGCAGCGGCGGAAAAATTCGCTCTGCCGATCCACGCCATCGGTGTTGGCGAGAAACTCGGCGATCTGCGGCCATTCGATGCAGCGGAATTCGCCAATGCCCTGACCGGAGCGGAATGATGGCGGACGGCACCCGGACGGAACTGGCCGGATGGAAGAAACTCGCCATTGATTTCGGCCCGCTGCTGATCTTCTTTATCGCCTATTCGCGCTTCGATATCTTTGTCGGCACCGCGGCGTTCATGGCGGCGACGGCCGTCGCCATGATCGCGGCCTGGGTTCTGGTGCGGCACATTCCGGCCATGACCTGGTTTTCGGCCTTGCTGGTGGGACTTTTCGGCGGGCTGACCCTGTGGTTGCAGGACGAAACTTTCATCAAGATCAAGCTGACCATCGTATTCTGCTGTTTTTCCGCGATATTATTCTTTGGCCTGTGGCGGCGGCGGAATTATCTGAAGCTGTTGCTGGGCTCTGCCTTCGAAGGCCTGTCGCCGCGCGGCTGGGATCTGCTGGCCTGGCGCTGGGCAGTGTTCTTTCTGGTGCTGGCCGGGCTGAATGAAATTTTCTGGCGGTTTTTCTCCACCGATGTCTGGCTGCATTTCAAGCTCTGGGGCGACACGCTGCTGACTTTCCTGTTTGCTCTCGCGCAATTTCCCATGCTGTCACGGCATGGGCTGAAGCTGGATTCCCGTCCGAAGGATGAATCCTGAATCGGGCCGGATTTTTGTCCGACGAGACTTGACAGCTCTGGCCCTTGGCGCGGCATAGATGCTAGGGTGGCGGGTGAGGCATATCGCCGTCTGACAAGTGTCGCAGTGCCCGGAGCACCCGATGCAGTTCACGCGATGACGTTCATGGCGGCCGGGCCTGCAATTCTTTGAGGGAGATTGGTCATGCGTGAGGCAAAGCAGTTTTTCATCGACGGGCAATGGGTCGATCCGGCGGCAGGCGCGAAGATGCTGGATGTCATCAATCCGGCGACGGAACAGCCCATGGGCCGCATTGCCATGGGCACGGCCGCCGATGTCGATCTGGCGGTTCAGGCCGCGCATCGCGCCTTCGCCAGCTTTGGCCGCAGCAGCCGGCAGGAACGGCTGGATCTGCTGCAGGCGATTCTGGCGGAGTATCAGAAACGCGTGGCCGAAATCGCCGAAGTCATCACGGCCGAAATGGGTGCGCCATCCTGGCTTGCTTCGCAGGCGCAGGCGGCCATGGGCGCGGCGCATTTCCAGATCGCGATCGAAGTGCTGAAGAATTACCAGTTCGACGAGGGGCGCGGCGGCACACTGATCACCAAAGAGCCGATTGGCGTCTGCGGTTTCATCACGCCATGGAACTGGCCGATCAACCAGATCGCCTGCAAGGTGGCGCCGGCGCTTGCGGTCGGCTGCACCATGGTGCTGAAGCCATCGGAAGTGGCGCCTTTCAATGGAGTCATATTTGCCGAGGTTCTGGCCGCGGCCGGCGTACCGAAAGGCGTGTTCAATCTGGTCAATGGCGATGGACCGACGGTTGGCGCCGCCATTTCCAGCCACCCGCTGGTCGACATGATGAGCTTTACCGGTTCGACCCGGGCCGGAATCGAAGTGGCGAAAAATGCCGCCCCGACGGTCAAGCGCGTGGCGCAGGAACTGGGTGGGAAATCCCCCAACATCGTGCTGGATTCGGCGGATCTGCAAAAGGCGGTTGCCGGCGGCGTCGAGGCGATGATGCTGAATTCCGGCCAGAGCTGCAACGCCCCCAGCCGCATGTTCGTGCCGCGCCCGAAAATGGAGCAGGCGAAGGAAATCGCCCGCGTTGCCGCCGAAGCAGTGACGGTTGGCGATCCCAATGGCAACCACCAGCTGGGCCCGGTCGTTTCCGAAGCGCAATACAACAAGATTCAAGCGCTGATCCAGAAAGGCATCGACGAGGGCGCGACGCTGGTCACTGGCGGCACCGGCCGCCCGGATGGCCTCAGCAAGGGCTATTATGTGAAGCCGACGATCTTTGCCGACGTCAACAATGACATGACCATCGCGCGGGAGGAAATCTTCGGCCCGGTGCTGACCATGCTGCCCTATGACAGCCTGGAACAGGCCATCAGCGAGGGCAATGACACGCCCTATGGTCTGGCGGCCTATGTTCAGGGCGCGCCGGACGAAGCCCGCGATGTGGCGCGGCAATTGCGCGCCGGCCAGGTCAACGTGAATGGGGCCAGCCTGGATTTGATGGCGCCCTTTGGCGGTTACAAGCAGTCCGGCAATGGCCGCGAATGGGGCGATCACGCCTTTGCCGAATTCCTGGAAACCAAGGCCGTTGTGGGCTGGAGCACGCAGGCGCAAGCTGCCGAATAGCGCTGCTTTGCTGATGAAAAACCGAATGGCATGAAGTGGTTCATGCGGATGGGTGCTGCGCTTGCAGCACTCATCCTGGTTTTTCTGGGCGTCGGCTATTGGAATGCGACGCGGCCCCCGGTTGTGACCGAAATCCGCAT
>CAZIAA010000230.1:0-3381 GCA_964537365.1 uncultured Sandaracinobacter sp. | reverse complement strand
CCACTGCCGAGCAGCAGAATCGCCAACAGCACCACGCCCACAGCCCGAGGCGGGCAAATGGTGTTGTCGGCAATGGCGCTGGCAATGTCGCGCGCCTGGCCGCTGCCTGTCCGCGCGGCAGCAAGGTGGTGACTTCGCCGCGCGCATCGATCACGCCCGACAGCCCGGTTGGCGTCACGCGCACGACCGGCAGCCCTTCCTCGATGGCGCGCAGCCGCGCCTGGGCGAAATGCTGTGGCGCGCCCGATCGGCCGAACCAGGCGTCGTTCGAGATGGTCAGGATGAATTCCGGCCGGTCATGGCGGTCGACGATGGCGCCGGGGAAAATGATTTCATAGCAGATGTCCGGGCCGACCGGCGGCAGGCCCGGGAGACGCAGGGTTTCGGGGCCGGGGCCGGAGCGGAAATCCAGATTGCCGGGCACCAGCCGGGCAAGGCCCAGCGGTTCGGTGAGCCGACGCAGCGGCAGATATTCTCCCCCGGGCACCAGATGTGCCTTGTCGTAACGGGCAAGAATTCGGCCGCTGGAATCCAGCGCAAACAGGCTGTTGGTGCCGGCGATTGCTTCGCCCTGAGCGTCGCGCACGATTCCGACACCGCCGGTCAGCAACATGGTCGTCGGGGCAAAGCCATGCACCAGCCCGGTGCGCAGTTCCGGCATTTCCGCCAAGGGCCAGGCGACGGCTGCTTCCGGCCAGACCACGGCGGCCGGTGGTGGACCATCGGCAAGCGCCGCGCGGGTTGCGCGCACGGCGGCCGCAAGGCTGACATCGGCGCCGCCATCGGCATATTTATCGTCGATGCCGATACCGGTCTGCACCAGCAGGAACTCCGGCCCGGGCGCTGGTGGCAACGGGGCCTGAATGCGCGGCACGCCCACCCCCATCAACAGCAGCAGCGGAAACACCAGCACCAGCGACAGCCGCCGCGGTTCGCCGCGCCCGCCCGCCAGTGCCGCAAGGCTGCCGCCGGCCAGAATGATCAGCGCCGACAGCCCGTTGGCGCCAATGATTGCAGCCAGCCCGGCGACGCCGGGCAGCTGCAACCAGGCGACACCCAGCGGATTCCAGGCAAAGCCGCTGAACAACAGCCCGCGCAGGATTTCGGTCAGCGCAAATAGTGCTGCGAAGATCAGGGTCAGCGGCACGATTCGCGCCGTCAGCTTGCGCGCGGCAAAGGCCGCGAGCGCCGGGTAAAGCGCCAGCAGCAGAGCGAGGGCGATGACTGCGATCCAGCCGAAAAACGCTGGCATCGCCGATTGATAGGTGAAGGCATCGGCAATCCAGCTGAGACCGATGGCGAATTGCCCGAAGCCGAAGCCGAAGCCGGCGGCAAAAGCGCGCCGCGCGGGCTGTGCCGCCAGCAACAGCAACAGCAGCGCCGCGCCCAGAATCGGCCCGGCGACTGTTGCGACCGGCGCGAAACCGAGGGCACAAAGGCCGCCCGCCACGGTCGCGAGCAGCAGATTCTGCCATTTGCCCAATGTGGAAAGCCGAACCAGCAGCGGATGCTGACGGACAGGAAGTGCAGGCGCTGTCATGCCGCGCTTCATAAGGTGCGTTTGCCGCTGCGGCCAGCGCGCGCATGGCAGACTCGACGCGCGCCTGGCAATGCGCCTATCAGGCAGCGATGATTCCCCCGGCAATGATCCTGGTGCGGCCGCAGCTTGGCATGAACATCGGTATGGCGGCGCGGGCGATGTGGAATTTTGCATTGGACGATATGCGGCTTGTGGCGCCGCGCGATGGCTGGCCCAACCCGGATGCCGGGCCGCCCGCGGCTGGTGCCGATCATCTGCTGGCGCGGGTTGCTGTCTATCCGGCGGTCGCTGAGGCGTTGGGCGACTGTGCGCTGACCTTTGCAACGACGGTGCGCCCGCGCCACATGGCGAAGCCTGTGGTCACTCCGCGCGAAGCGGCGGAAATGATTCGCCACGCTGCAGCAAGGGGATTGAAATCCGGCATCCTGTTCGGGCCGGAGCGTTCCGGCCTGACATCCGATGATCTGGCGCCGGTGCAGACAATTGTTACTTGTCCGGTCAATCCGGAATTCGGTTCGCTCAATCTGGCGCAGGCGGTGCTGCTGGTCGCGCATGAATGGTTTCAGGCCGGAACCAGTGCCGCAGCAGAAGCCATGGCGTCAGAACGTGACCCAGAGCCACATATTCCGGCGCCGCATGCCGATGTGGCGGCGCTGATTGCGCATCTGCAGCAGGAACTGGAGGCGGCCGGCTATTTTCATGTGCCGACGCGTGCTGCTGCAACCCGGCGCATGCTGGCGGAACTGTTGAGCCGACCGCAGTTTTCCGCCGTGGAGGTTCGCACCTTGCGGGGGGTAATCCGGGCGCTTGCCGCAGGCCCGCGGCGGCGTCAGTTGCCGCCCGCAGACGAGGTCTGACGGCCCCGCAGCCGGATCATTTGCCGGCGCGGATCACATAGCCCCGACCCCACACCGTTTCGATGAGATTGTCGAGGCCGGTATCGCGCAGCTTGCGCCGAAGCTTGCACACGAACACGTCGATGATCTTCATCTCTGGTTCGTCGCGGCCGCTATAGAGATGGTGCAGGAACATCTCCTTGGTGACCGTCATGCCCTGCCGGGTCATCAGCAGCTCCAGACAGCTGTATTCCTTGCCGGTCAGCCGCGCGTCGCGGCCGTTGACAAAGGCGCGGCGCGATTCGAGATCAAGGGTGAGCGGCCCGATCTGCAGCGTTTTCGAAGCGGACGACCGCTGTCGCCGCAGAATGGCGTGAATTCGCGCCAGCAGCTCTTCATCATGAAATGGCTTGGTCAGATAGTCATCGGCGCCATTGGCCAGATTCTCGATTTTCTGGTCCAGGGTGTCATTGGCGGAGATGATGATGATCGGCATGCCGGGTTGCGCGTTGCTCAATTGCTGCAGCACCTGCCGGTCGTTTATGTCGGGCAGTTCGGGGTCGACGATCACCAGATCAAAGCCATGGCTGCGCACCAGACTCTGCGCGTCATGGCCATGGTTGGTGGCGTAAACCGTAAAGCCGGAAGCCTTGAGATATTCGCTCAGACGGTCGGCCAGCTCCGTGTCGCTTTCGACCAGCAACAGTCTTGCCCGCACCGCCAGATCGGAAAACCGCTCTGACAGCGGGACAGGCGTATCTGATTGTGCGTGCGTGGCTGCATCTGCCGCGGGTGCGCCGGGCATGCCACTCAGAGCTGCAAGGGCCTGCCGGTCCGTGATTGTCCGGCTGCGCCGGGCGCCGGGCATGCCGGCTTCTCGATCCGCCTGTGCTGTCATCATTCTGATCTTTCAATCGCTTTTGTTCCGGCTCGCCCGGAAATATCGGGAGCGCTGTATGGAGGGGCCGGATGTGGCACCCTCAGCTCCGACTGAGGTCCCAGCGA
>CAZIAA010000229.1:0-3383 GCA_964537365.1 uncultured Sandaracinobacter sp. | reverse complement strand
GCGCCAGCCCCAATGGCCGGCGCGGGCATAGCCCTGTTGCTGGCGCTCGTCTTCGGCCTGATAGGCGGCCGCTTCGGCATCGCTCAAGGCTGCGAAATAATCCCAGCCGCGATTATATTCGGCCGCATGCGCTTCGCAGAACCACCAGCGTTCCGGCCGATCCGGCGCCTTGGGGGCAGGGCAGGTTCCCGGCAGATCGCAGCCGTTGCGGTCGCAGGTGCGTTGCGCCGCGGCCGCCTGGCTGGCTTCGCCATAGGCCCGCCAGCGTGGAAACCCCCAATCATTGCTACGCCTTGCGCGCGCCATCACTCTGCGCTCACTTTCCCGGAAACTGCAAAATCCCACCTTGTCGAACTCAGGCCCGATGCCGGGCACTGTGCCACAATGGATTGGCCGCTGACAATCCCGCGGCGGCTTGTGGATGTCATATGGCTTGCGGCCAGGGATTTTCCAGTCCCATTCGGTTGTGCCGGTTCAGATGCAAAAAGCCGGGGCAGGCGGGCAACCCCGTCCACCCCGGCCTTGCTGCGAAAAACGCCGTTCAGGCGACTTTCGGCGCGGCGTCGCGCACGCCGGATTCGACATGCTCTTCGAATTGCGCGAAATTGCGGATGAACATGGATACCAGCTTGCGCGCCATTTCATCATAGGCAGCGCCATCCGACCAGGTCGTGCGCGGATCGAGAATGCTGTTGTCGACACCAGCGACGCTGACCGGCACATCAAAGCCGAAGAAGGGGTCCTTGCGGAATTCGGCAGTCTTCAGGCTGCCATCCAGCGCGGCGTTCAACAGCGCGCGTGTGACCTTGATCGGCATGCGGTTGCCGACGCCATACTGGCCGCCGGTCCAGCCGGTGTTGACCAGCCAGCAATCGACATTGCCGGCGGCAATGCGCTGTTTCAGCAGATTGCCATAGACGGAGGGATGGCGCGTCATGAAAGGTGCGCCAAAGCAGGTGGAGAAAGTGGCTTCCGGTTCGGACACGCCGATTTCGGTGCCAGCCACGCGCGCGGTATAGCCGGACAGGAAATGGTACATGGCCTGATCCGGCGTGAGCCGGGCAATCGGCGGCAGCACGCCAAAGGCGTCGGCCGTCAGCATGACGACATTGCGCGGCACCGGGCCCAGATTGTCGGCGCTGGTGTTCGGAATGAAATGGATCGGATAGGCACCGCGGGTGTTTTCCGCGAGGCTGTTGTCATCGAGATCGACTTCGCGCGTGACGGGATCCATCACGACATTTTCGAGAATCGTTCCGAAGCGTTTGGTGGTGGCATAGATTTCCGGTTCGGCTTCGGCGGACAAACGGATCAGCTTGGCATAACAACCGCCTTCGAAATTGAATACGGCGGTATCCGACCAGCCATGTTCGTCATCACCAATCAATGTGCGCGACGAATCCGCCGACAAGGTGGTCTTGCCGGTGCCCGACAGGCCGAAGAAGATCGCGGTATCGCCCTCGGGGCCGATATTGGCCGAGCTGTGCATCGGCATCACGCCCCTGGCGGGGAGCAGGTAATTGAGGATGCAGAACACCGATTTCTTGATTTCGCCGGCATATTTGGTGCCGCCGATCAGAATGAGCTTTTCGGTGAGATTGATGACACAGACGGTTTCCGTGCGCGTGCCATGGCGTTCCGGATCGGCGCGAAAGCTCGGCAGGTCGATGATGGTATATTCCGGCGCATAATCCGCCAGCTCGGACGCGGCCGGGCGCACCAACAATGTGCGGGCAAACAGCGAATGCCAGGCCAGTTCGGTGATGACGCGAACATTGACTCGATGCTCGGGCTGCGAGCCGCCATACAGATTCTGCACGAAAACCGTGTCTTTTTCACCCAGCGCCTGCAGAAAATCGGCCTTCAGCGCGGCAAAATCTTCCGGGCGCATCGGCTTGTTGCCATTGTTGAACCAGACCGTATCCGCGGTATTCGAATCCTGCACCGTGAACTTGTCCTGAGCGGAACGGCCGGTGTGCTTGCCGGTTTCAGCGACAAAGGCGCCGTCCCTGGTCAGCAGCCCTTCACCACGACAGACTGCAAATTCGAGGAGCGGCGCCGCTCCGAGGTCCCAGTGCTGCTCTGCCTTGACCTTGATGCCTTGTTTTTCAAGACTGTTGCGGGATGCCTGTGCCAAGTCCATTTCTCCAGATTATGCCGGACGCGCAGTAACGAGAGCCTCGCCGGACGAATATTCGACATATACGGGCCACGCCTGATATATGGGCCGTGCTATATGGATCATGCCTGAGCCATGCATGAATGGCATGAAAACATGTGCCCCCATATCGGAAAAGACATGCGGTGGGAAGACAACAGACATTCACGCTTTCGGTTGCCGGCCGTTGGCAGCTATACGATTGTCGCATGACGATTCCTCTGTCCCGGATTCCGTCCCGAATGCTGTTCCCGGCAATCCGGCCTGGTGGCGGGCGCTGACGGCCGTGGCGATTGATTCCGATGCGGCTGCCGCCCTTGCAACGATTGCGCTTGTCGATGACGATCGCAATATCCTCACTTCGGTCAGCCTGGCGCTGCAGGCGGAGGGCTTCGCCACGCGGGTCTATGCCGATGGCGCCGCCGGTCTGAAGGCCTGTCTGGAAAATCCGCCCGATCTGGTGGTCGCCGATATCAAGATGCCACGCATGGATGGTCTGGAAATGATGCGGCGCCTGCATGAACAATCGGATCTGCCAGTCATCCTGCTGACGTCCAAGGACACCGAAATCGACGAGGCGCTGGGCCTTGCCATGGGGGCGGATGATTATATCGGCAAACCCTTTTCGCAGCGCCTGCTGATCGAGCGAATCCGCGCCGTATTGCGCCGCACCGCCAGCCGCCAGGGCGGCAGTGACGATGTGGATGACGCCGATGCCATGGAAGGCATCCACCATGGCAAGCTGGAAATGGACCCGGCCCGCCACCGGGTGCGCTGGGACGGCGCCAATGTGGCCCTCACTGTCACCGAATTCCTGATTCTGGATGCACTGGCGCAACGGCCGGGCTTCGTGAAATCCCGCGATCAGCTAATGGATGTCGCCTATGGCCATGACAATTATGTCGATGATCGTACCATCGACAGCCACATCAAACGCCTGCGCAAGAAATTCCGCGGTGTTGATCCGAAATTCAAGGCCATAGAAACCCTGTACGGCGTCGGTTACCGTTTTGATCCCGAAGGCTGAATCCCGCAGGCACATGAGTTTGGCCAGCCGAAGGCGCCGCCGCCGTCAGTCGCGGATGACTCCATCCTTTTCGGGGTTCCGCTCGATCGTGACTCGTATCCTCATCGTCAATCTGATGGCGGTTCTGGCCTTTGCCGGCGGGCTGTTTTACATTGAAGGCTTCCGCTCCCGACTGCTGGAATCGCGCGTGCAGGAGCT
>CAZIAA010000228.1:0-3390 GCA_964537365.1 uncultured Sandaracinobacter sp. | reverse complement strand
CCGCCGCCATGGCGGCGCGCGGCGTTCCGGTGTTCGCCGTCAAGGGCGAAACGCTGGAGGAATATTGGGATTATGTGATCCGCATCTTCGATTGGGGCGACAAGACTGCCAACATGATTCTGGACGATGGCGGCGACGCAACCATGTTCGCGCTGTGGGGCGCGCGCGTCGAAGCCGGCGAAGCATTGTTCACCCCCGGCAATGAAGAAGAGCAGGTGTTCGCAGCAACGCTCAATCGTTTCCTGCGCGAACGGCCGGGCTATCTGACGCAGACGGCGCAGAATATCCGCGGCGTGTCGGAGGAAACCACGACCGGCGTGCACCGCCTCTATCAGCTGGCGAAAGACGGCAAGCTGCTGTTCCCGGCCATCAATGTGAATGATTCCGTCACCAAGTCGAAATTCGACAATCTCTATGGCTGCCGCGAATCGCTGGTCGATGGCATCCGTCGTGCAACCGATGTGATGCTGTCGGGCAAGGTCGCCTGTGTCGCCGGCTTTGGCGATGTCGGCAAGGGTTCGGCGGCGTCGCTCAGGAATGGCGGCGCGCGCGTGCTGGTGACGGAGATCGACCCCATCTGCGCGCTGCAGGCGGCGATGGAAGGCTATGAAGTGGTGACGATGGAAGAAGCGGTCACGCGTGCCGACATCTTCGTCACCGCCACCGGCAATGCTGCGGTCATCACCGTCGACCATATGCGGGCGATGAAGAATATGGCGATTGTCTGCAACATCGGCCATTTCGACAGCGAGATCGAGATTGCCGGCCTTGGCAATATGAAATGGACGGAAATCAAGCCGCAGGTCGATGAAGTCGAATTTCCGGACGGCAAGAAGATCATCGTGCTGGCGAAGGGGCGTCTGGTCAATCTCGGCTGCGCCACCGGCCACCCGAGCTTCGTCATGTCGGCGTCCTTCACCAATCAGGTATTGGCGCAGATCGAGCTTTGGGCGAATGCCGGTAAATATGACCGTCAGGTCTATGTCCTGCCGAAACACCTCGATGAAAAGGTGGCGGCACTGCACCTCGACAAGCTGGGCGTGAAGCTGACGAAACTGACGGCGGCGCAGGCGGCCTATATCGGCGTGCCGCAGAACGGCCCGTTCAAGCCCGACCATTATCGCTATTGATGTAAAGGGTGCATGGACCGGACCGATGCAGCTGGACGAAGCTGGCCTCGCGGATTTCGGCGCCCGGCTGGCGCGCGTCTTGCGCGTCGGCGATGTGGTGATGCTGTCGGGGGAACTGGGTACGGGCAAGACCACATTGGCGCGCAGCGTTTTGCGCGGGCTTGGGCATACGGGCGATGTGCCCAGCCCGACTTTCACCCTGGCGCAGGTCTATGATGGCGTGGAGCCACCCGTCATGCATTGTGACCTCTATCGCCTGCAATCGCCCGCCGAAGCGGAAATTCTGGGCCTCGACGACTGGCTGCAACAGGGCGCGCTGCTGATCGAATGGCCGGAGCGGCTGGGCGAGGCGGTCTGGCCGGATTGCCTGTGGCTGCACCTGCAGGGTGCCGGCGCGGCAACACGTTCCTTGACTTGCGAGGTTGGCGCCGCTTGGACAGAGCGATGGCCACCCCGCTGAACGACATATTGTCCGCGCAATCCGCTGCTGTTCCGCTGGCCATGCTGGTGCCGCGCGCGGGCGCAGCGGAATTTCTGGCATCCGCCGGCTGGGCTGAGGCCGATGTGCAGCCTTTGGCGGGGGATGCCAGTTTCCGGCATTATTTCCGTGTGCGCGGCGAGCAGGGCGACGCCGTATTGATGGACGCGCCGCCCGACAAGGAAGACAGCCACAGTTTCGTCACCATGGCGCAATGGCTGCTGCAACAGGGCTTTTCCGCGCCGCGCATATTGGCGGCGGATCTGGCACAGGGTTTCCTGTTGATCGAGGATTTCGGCAACCGGCTGGTCGGGCCGGAACTTGCCCGACAGCCCGATCTGGAGGCCGGAATCTATGCGCAGGCGGTGCAATTGCTGGGGCAGTTGCAGCAAGCCGCGCCGCCGGCTGAGTTGCGCCGCTATGACCGTCCAGAGCTTCTGCGCGAAGTACGGCTGTTTCCGCAATGGTATGGCAAGGCGCTGCAGGCCGATTTCGATGACGCGAGCTATGTCGCCGCCTGGGATGCGGTCTGGGGGCAGGTGATCCGCGAAACGCAAGCTGCGCCCGTCGTCACCCTGCGTGATTACCATGTCGACAATCTGATGCTGCTGGAACGCAGCGGGGTGCAGGCGCTCGGTCTGCTGGATTTTCAGGACGCGCTGGCCGGGCATCCGGCCTATGATCTGGTGTCCCTGCTGCAGGATGCGCGGCGCGATGTGGCGCCGCAATTGGAAGCCGACATGCTGGCGCGATATGGGCAATGGGCGGGGATTGCCGATGCCGATTCATTTCGTGCCTGTTATGAAGTGCTGGGGGCGCAGCGCAATGTGAAGATTCTGGGCGTGTTCGTGCGGCTGAAGCTGCGCGACGGGCGGCAGGGCTATGTCGAGCGGCTGCCGCGGGTCTGGGGCTATCTGCAGCGCAATTTTGCCCATCCGGCGCTGGCGCCGGTGCGCGACTGGTTCGACCGCCATGTGCCGGCGTCGATGCGCCGCGCGACCTTCGAATGACATCTGTTCCGTCCTGCGCCATGGTGCTGGCGGCTGGTTTCGGCCGGCGCATGCAGCCCTTGACCAATGATCGCCCGAAACCGCTGGTGGAAGTCGCCGGCCGGCCGCTGCTGGACTGGGCGCTGGCGGTGCTGGGTGATGCCGGGGTCGCGCAGGTGGTGGTGAATGTGCATTATCTGGCCGAACAGATCGAAGCCCATCTCGTGGCGATCGAATCCGGCCCGCGCGTGCGTATTTCGGACGAACGCGACTGCCTGTTGGAAACCGGCGGCGGCATCACCCGGGCCTTGCCCTTGCTGGATTGTGACCCGTTTCTGGCCATCAACACCGATTGCGTCTGGCTGCAGGGCCGCGCCCGGGCCGTCGCCCGGCTGGCCGAAGCCTGGGACGATACGCAGATGGACGCGCTGTTGCTGCTGGTGCCAAAGGCGCAGGCGCATGGCTATGCCGGCACTGGTGATTTCAGCCGGGACGAATTGGGCCGCCTGACCCGGCAGCCGGGGGAAACGCCAGCGCCGTTTGTCTATACCGGGCTGCAGATGCTGTCGAAGCGCTTGTTTGCCGGCTGGCGGGCCGAGCCATTTTCGATGCGGGTTTTGTGGGATGCAGCCGCTGCCGCCGGCCGGTTGCGCGGGGTGGTGCACGACGGTTACTGGCATGATGTCGGCACCGTGCAGGCCAAGATACAGCTGGAGGAGGCGCTGTGTGGCTGAAGCAAGGCCACGCCAGCTGTTCAATATCGCCCCCAACCGGCCTTTTGCCGATGATCTGG
>CAZIAA010000227.1:0-3392 GCA_964537365.1 uncultured Sandaracinobacter sp. | reverse complement strand
AGGCGGGAATTGGAATGGAACGAACGGCTTTCATCACAGGCGGTGCCAGCCGCCTTGCCGTCGGCTCAGGCAACGGCTCTGGCAGCGGTCCGGACGATCCGGGCCTACCCGACAATGGCACCGGGCTGGCCACGCGCACGCGCACCCAGACGCGTCGGCCATCTTTGTACAAAGTATTGCTTTTGAACGATGATTACACGCCGATGGAATTCGTCGTGCATGTTCTGCAGCAGTTTTTCCGCATGGGCCTCGAGGATGCGACGCGGGTGATGCTGCATGTGCATCAGCGCGGTGTCGGCGTGTGCGGGATCTTTACCTATGAAGTCGCTGAAACCAAGGTGATGCAGGTGATGGACTATGCCCGCAAGCACCAGCATCCCTTGCAATGCACCATGGAGAAAGCCTGACCCCGGCTTTACCCGCATCCGCGCCCGGTGGATTTTCCCGGCGGCCGGCGCTTGCCAACCGGCAGTGAATTGCATAAAGCCCGCACTCCATCGCGCGAAACAAGAATTTCCGCCTGCCCGGCGAATCTGGGCTGCCGAGGCCGGTGTCTGACTGATGCGCGCAACCGTGTGGCGAGCCGTGGATGCGGGATGCCGCCGGTTTTTGCCAACCATGCTCTGCAAAGGAGTGCCGAAATGCCCAAGCTGAAGACCAAGAGCGGGGTCAAGAAACGCTTTAAGTTCACCGCCACCGGCAAGGTGAAACATGGGGTGGCCGGCAAGCGCCACCGCCTCATCAGCCATAATTCCAAATATATCCGCCAGAATCGCGGCACCGAGGTGCTTTCCAGCGCGGACACGCCGCGGGTCGCCCTCTGGGCGCCTTATGGCATCAAGTAAGGAGCGGCGGATATGACTCGAGTGAGCAGAGGTGTCACCTCACGCGCGCGGCACAAGCGCGTATTGAAGGCGGCCAAGGGCTATTACGGCCGGCGCAAGAATACCATCCGCATTGCCCGCCAGGCGGTGGAGAAGGCCGGCCAATACGCCTATCGCGACCGCAAGGTGAAGAAGCGCAGTTTCCGCGCCCTGTGGATCCAGCGCATCAACGCCGCGACGCGCGAACTGGGCGTGCCCTATTCCGTGTTCATGCACGCTTTCGCCAATTCCGGGATCGAGCTGGACCGCAAGATTCTGGCCGATCTGGCCATGAACGAACCTGCTGCGTTCAAGGCGGTGTTCGATCAGGTCATGGCCAGCGCGCAACCCGCCTGAGCGGAATGTGACGGTGCCGGGCGGGTACGGGAATGGCCCGGCCCGCCGCCAGACGGGCGCCGCGATGCAAAAGCCGCAGGAACAGGCTTGTGGGGGAGGCGCTTTTGCAAAGGCGCCTCCCCTGTGCCTTTGGGGCCGGGGCGTTATTGCTGGTCTGAGGGCCTGACGGATTCCCTGCCATTTCTGGAGACGGACGCTGTGACAACCGATGCTCTTCGCGCCGAGGCCCTGCGGGCCATTGCCGATGCCGACAGCGTGGCGGCGCTGGAGCAGGTGCGTGTGGCCATGCTGGGGAAGTCCGGCGGTATCACCGCGCTGTTGAAGAGCCTTGGCAGGCTGCCGGCCGAAGAACGCTTGCAGGTGGCGCCCGTCTATCAGCGTCTGCGCGAAGATGTCGCCACCGCCATCGAGGACAAGCGCGCGGCTTTGGCCGGCGCGGCGCTGACCGAGCGGCTGCAGGCCGAACGCATCGACATGTCGCTGCCGGCGTTGCCGCTGCTGTCGGGCACGGTGCATCCCATCACCCAGGTGATGGACGAGCTGGCGGAGATTTTTGCCGATCTGGGCTTTGCCGTCGCCGAAGGGCCGGAAATCGAGGATGACTGGCACAATTTCACGGCGCTGAATATTCCGCCCGAACATCCGGCCCGCGCCATGCACGATACCTTTTATCTGCACCCGCGCGACGGCGGCGAGCGGATGGTGCTGCGCACCCACACATCGCCGGTGCAGATCCGCACCATGATGGCGCAGAAGCCGCCCATTCGAATCATTGCCCCGGGGCGGGTCTATCGTTCGGATTCGGATGCGACGCACACGCCGATGTTTCATCAGGTGGAAGGGCTGGTGATCGATCGCGGCATTCACCTCGGCCATCTGAAATGGACCTTGCAGACATTCGTGCAGGCATTTTTCGAAGTGGAGGATGTCGAACTGCGGCTGCGCCCGAGCTATTTCCCGTTTACCGAACCGAGCGTCGAAGTCGATGTCGGCTGTGACTGGCAGGGTGGTGTGCTGCAGGTGGGCGGCAGTGCCAGCTGGCTGGAGATTCTGGGCGCCGGCATGGTGCACCCGCGCGTGCTGGCCAATTGCGGCCTCGATCCTGACGAATGGCAGGGCTTTGCCTTTGGCTGTGGCATCGACCGTCTGGCCATGCTGAAATATGGCATGACCGATCTTCGGGCGTTTTTCGATGCCGATCTGCGCTGGCTGAAACATTATGGTTTTGCAGCGATCGATGTGCCGACATTATCCGCAGGAGTGGGGGCATGAAATTCTCGCTGCTCTGGCTCAGGCGCTATCTGGAGACCGACGCCAGCGCCGAACAACTGGCCGAGGCCATGACCGGGCTTGGCCTTGAGGTCGAATCCCTGAGCAATCCGGGTGATGCCTTGCGGCCCTTCACCATTGCCCGTGTGCTGCGCGCCGAACCGCATCCGCAGGCCGACCGGTTGCAGGTGCTGGCGGTGGATTCTGGTGCAGACGCGCCGTTGCAGGTGGTGTGCGGCGCGCCCAATGCCCGCGCCGGGCTGCTGGGGGTGTTTGCCGCGCCGGGCGTGCATGTCCCCGGCATCGACGTGACGCTGAAAGTCGCCAGCATTCGCGGCGTCGAATCCAATGGCATGATGTGTTCGGCGCGCGAACTGGGCCTTGGCGAAGACCATGACGGAATCATCGAGCTGCCGGAGGATGCGCCGGTGGGCACGGCCTATGTCACCTGGGCCGGCCTCGACGATCCGGTGTTCGATGTGGCGATCACGCCCAACCGGCAGGATTGCATGGGCGTGCATGGCATTGCCCGCGATCTGGCGGCCGCCGGGCTTGGCAGATTGCGGCCATTGCCGCAGCCGGAGATTTCTGCAGCCGGGCCGATATTGCGCCCGGTGCGCACCGAAGACGAGGAAGGCTGCCCGGCGTTTTACGCCCGTTCGGTTGCCGGGGTGCGCAATGGGCCGTCGCCGGACTGGTTGCAGCGCTTGTTGACGAATGCCGGGCAGAAACCGATTTCGGCGCTGGTCGACATCACCAATTATTTTTCCATCGGCCTCGGCCGGCCCTTGCATGTCTATGACGTGGCGAAATTGTCGGGTGGGCTGGTGGCGCGGCGGGCGCGGGCCGGTGAAAGCCTGCAGGAGCTGAATGGCAAGCGCTATGCCCTGTCGGCCGGGATGA
>CAZIAA010000226.1:0-3394 GCA_964537365.1 uncultured Sandaracinobacter sp. | reverse complement strand
TCGAAAGGCACCACATCCACGCCGGTGATATTGGCGGTTTCGCGCCGCACCTGCATCACCCGCTCCTCCAGAGTGAAGAACGGAGTCTTCGACGGGTTGGTTGCCACCCCGATGACCAGCCGGTCGACCAGCTTGGCGCCACGGGCAATGATGTCCAGATGGCCCCGCGTGATCGGGTCGAAGGTTCCTGGATATACTCCGGTGCGCATGATGTTCAGTGGTCCCGTTCAATTGCGAAATGCGCGATGGCGCGCAAAAGATCTGCTTCTGATCCAAAGCCTTGCAGATGATTAATGGCCTGGTCAATGAGCATTTCAGCGCGATCGCGGGCGCGTTCCACTCCCAGCAGCGAAACAAATGTGGACTTGCCGGCCTGCATGTCCTTGCGCAGCCTCTTGCCGGCATTGTCCGGATCGCCTTCGACATCCATCAGATCATCGGCAATCTGGAAGGCAAGCCCGAGATCGCGGGCATAGCCGCGCAGTTTCAGGCATTCATGCTCGCCGACCTTGCCCATGATGGCGCCCGCTTCCACGGAGAAGCCAATCAGCGCGCCGGTCTTCAACTGCTGCAGGCGGGTCGTCGTCGGCAGGTCGAAATTGCCCGATTCCGCCGCCAGATCCATCATCTGCCCGCCGGCCATGCCGGCCGGCCCGGACGCCTGTGCCAGCGCGGCGCAAAGCCTCGCCCGCACGAACGGGTCGGCATGGGTGCGTTCATCGGCGACCAGTTCAAACGCCAGCGCAAACAGGCTGTCGCCGGCCAGCACGGCGACGGCTTCGCCAAAAGCGCGGTGCACGGTCGGCTTGCCGCGGCGAATATCGTCATTGTCCATGCAGGGCAGATCGTCATGCACCAGGCTGTAGGCATGCACGGCTTCGATCGCCATGGCGACACGCATGGCGCATTCGCGGCGGACATTGAACAGATCCGCCGACGCCACCACAATGAGCGGCCGCATGCGCTTGCCGCCGCCAATGACGCTGTGGCGCATGGCTTCATAAAGCGGCGCGCGGGCATCATCCGGCACCGCCAGCAGGACGTCAAAGCGCGAATCGAGCGCCTCGCTCAGCGCATCGAGGGCAGGCTTCAGAGCGAGGCTGGCTTGCATGATGGACGTCGGTTCAGAATGGTTCTTCGGCAACCGGGTTGCCAGAAGAATCCAGTTGCAGCCTGGTGATGCGGGCTTCCGCAACCGATAGCCTGGCTTCGCAATGCGCGCGCAGGCGCTGTGCTTCTTCATACAGGGTAATGGCCGCTTCCAGCGGCGCATCCCCGGATTCCAGCTGCTTCACTATGCCTTCCAGCCGCTGCAGCGCGTCCTCGAAACTGAGCTCGGACAGCTCATCGGAATTTGCAATTTCTTCTCCAGCCATGGCTGCGACTATTGGACGGCCGGGCCGCTACAGGTCAAGCCGGCATCGGCAGAATTTCGGTCGACCGGATAGCGCGGGCCGGGGCCATCACTGCGGCCTGCCGAAGACCGAGCAGATGCACGTCACTGGATTGTCGCGACCGAAATACTGCTATCCTAGCGCCAGCAGGACGGTATTATTTTCGGCCATCCAATATCTTGCATGCATCCAATGCAGGCAGTGCCACCGCAGGCCGTCAGCCAGCAGAGGCCGCGTCAGCCGGCACGCCGTTCATCTTCGCAAACAATTCCCGCATCTGCGACAGAGAGAACAGATGCGCGTAGATCAGCCCCATCATGCCATTCTGCACCATTTTCCGCGCCTGATCGCCACGGATGTTCTGCAGCTTTTTCTCGTCGATCATGCGGAAACCGGCAAAGCGCGCGGGTTCCGGCATGTCCGGGTTCTGGATCTGCGCCTGACCTTCCATCAGCAGGTCCAGACTCTGCAGTTCCTCCATGAAGCTTTTCGTGCGGCCGATGCCCTGCTCGAAGCTTTCGCAGAACTTCATGATATTGTCGGTGGTTTCGGTCGGCTTGCGTTCGGCATCGAACAGCTTTTCCGCGGCATCGGCGGACAGCAGATTGGCTGCATCGTCGAACACCAGGCTCAGCACGTCGCTATCCGGCTGCAGCCGCGCCAGCATGAACGGATGCCGCCGCACATAGGCCGGGATGTAGGCGCTTTCCGCCCATTTGCCCTCATCATCAATGAACAGATTGACGCCTTCCTTCAGGCCGACCAGCGCCAGCGGCACGGCATCCTCACCATCGGTGAACACGATGGGAAAATTCCGCTGCACCTGCACGAATTCATCGACAATGATGGGAACGGCATGGGTATTGCGCGCAAACTTCAGATCCGTGCGCTGCACCAGCCCCCAGTCCTTGTGCACTTCCGAGGACAATGGAGTCAGATTCTGATAAAAAAGCGGCAGTTGCTGAGCGGGTTGACTGGCCATGCTGGGTTTCCCTGACAGAAGAAAGCGCTCACTGTGCAAGCGCCGGAACGCGCCTGATCTAGCGACGCCCCTGAATTCACGCAAGCAGTCGCCGCACATCACTGCCACAGGAATGCCGTTTTATGGCGGCACGGCTCAGACGAACAGCTTGCCCGGGTTCAGAATATCGGCCGGATCCAGCGCCCGTTTGATCGCCCGCATTGCGAAAATCTTGCCGGGGTCGCCCAGACGGGCGAACTCTGCGGCCTTCAGCGTGCCGATGCCATGCTCTGCGGAAATCGAGCCGGCGAATTGCGCCACCAGATCATGGAGCGCGCGCCGCGCCATGGTTTCATGTGTCTGCAACCATGGCCCCGCTTCTGCACCAGTCGGCGGGCGGATATTCCAGTGCAGATTGCCATCGCCCAGATGTCCGAACACGATCGGCCGGGCATCCGGCAGAATGCGGCCGAACAACTGCATGGCAGCCTGGTGGAATCGAGTCACCTGTTCGACCGGCACGGCAATATCATTCTTGATGGCGGGGCCTTCCAGGCGCTCCGCCATCGGCACATTTTCGCGCACCGCCCATAATGCTTCCGCTTGTTGCTGCGATGCCGCAAATACCGCATCCTCCACTTCGCCGGCTTCCATCGCCGCCAGCAGCAGTTCCTGCAACCGGCCTTGCGGGATTTCCGCTTCGATCAGCAGCTGGAAGCGATTGCGTGTGGCCAGCGGAAGCCGGATATCCGGAAGCTGTTCGGCAACGGTCGCAATTGCCTCGGGTGACAGCAATTCGAAACTCTCGACATGCTCGCCGCAGCCGGCCCGCAGCCGGTGCAGCACCGCCAGCGCTGCATCGGCAGAGGACAGCACGGCCCAGGCCGTCGCCAGCTGTCCGAGCGCCGGAGCAAGTTTCAGCGCCACTTTGGTGACCACCCCCAGCGTGCCCTCGGCGCCGATCAGCAATTGCTTGATGTCATAGCCGGTATTGTCCTTGCGCAAGGCCGACAGCTGATCGAGGATCTGGCCATCGGCC
>CAZIAA010000225.1:2840-3398 GCA_964537365.1 uncultured Sandaracinobacter sp. | reverse complement strand
GATTGCGACCAGCCTTCGAAACGCTCGTAAATGGGGCGCGCCGCTGCCTGCATGCTGGCAGAGGCAGGCAGATAGTCGAGCTTTTCGCCATCAATGTCATAGCCGGTGCAGACCATCAGTTCAGCGAAACCATCCAGCACATCGAGCTTGGTGAGGGCGATTCCATCCACTCCGGACAGCGCCACCGATTGCCGCACCAGCGTGGCATCGAACCAGCCGCAGCGCCGCTTGCGGCCGGTGACGGTGCCGAATTCGCGGCCGCGTTCGCCCAGACGTTCGCCGGTTGCGTCCAGCAATTCGCTCGGGAACGGACCGGAACCGACCCGGGTGGTATAGGCCTTGACGATCCCCAGCACATAATTGAGCGCGCGCGGCCCCAGCCCGGCGCCGGCGGCGGCCGGCCCGGCAACGACGCTGGAGGAAGTGACGAAGGGATAGGTGCCATGGTCGATATCGAGCAGCGCACCCTGCGCACCCTCGAACAGGATGCGCGAACGCTTGCGCGCCTTGCTGGCCAATGTCCGCCACACGGGTGCCACGAATGGCAGGATCTGCGGT
>CAZIAA010000225.1:0-2830 GCA_964537365.1 uncultured Sandaracinobacter sp. | reverse complement strand
GCCGACCACCGTGGTCAGCAGGGCTCCGGACACGCCCGGCGCCACGGCCTGCAGATCGGCAATCAGCTGGTCACGGTCGATCGGTGCTTCATTGAAGCCGGCGCGCAGGGCATTATGATGCGCCAGCAAGCGATCGATCTGGGGCGCGGCGGCGTCCAGATCAGCAAGATCGCAGACCCGGAGCGCGCGGCGGCCAACCTTGTCTTCATAGGCCGGGCCGATACCGCGCCGGGTGGTGCCGATCTTGCCCTGGCCGCTGGCGTCTTCGCGCAGCGCATCGAGGTCGCGGTGGAACGGCAGAATCAGCGGGCAATTCTCTGCAATCATGAGATTGTCCGGGCTGATTTCGACGCCCTGTTCGCGCAGCCGCTGCATTTCCGTCAGCAGCGCCCAGGGATCGAGCACGACACCATTGCCGATGCACGACAGTCGCCCGCGGACGATTCCGGATGGCAGCAGCGACAGTTTGTAGACATTTTCGCCAACCACCAGCGTGTGGCCGGCATTATGGCCACCCTGAAACCGCACCACGACATCGGCCCGCGCCGACAGCCAGTCCACGATCTTGCCTTTTCCCTCGTCACCCCACTGGGCTCCGATGACCACGACATTAGCCAAGAATGCGTCCTTTCACATCAGCCCCGAACGGCTTGTTCCGTTCCATTTCAGACCAGAACGGCTGGTTCCGTTCCATTCCAGACATGCGAGCAGCCGAGCGGGGAATCCGTTGCCGACAGAGCCGCGACGGTGATCCAGCCTTCGGCGCGCAGGCGGGCGCCGACGTGGCTGCCGGTGCCCAGGGGCAGGAATACACGTCTTGGCGCGCTGGTTCCAAGCCCGGCATCCACCAGCGGGTCGATATAAAGCGACACGCCGCAGCCCGGTTCGGTGCGGCTGTCGGGGTGGCGGACATGATAGGCGCCGCCGCGGCCGATTTCGTCGCGCAGCGACTGGCCGCCAACCTTGCCGAACAGGGAAAACCCGAGCCAGCTGTGGTATTCGAAGCCGTGCCGCTCGGTCGGGTCGATGGTCACCCGCACGCCCGCGGGCAAAAGCGCGATCAGACTGCGCAGCCGGCCAGTCAGTTCGGGGGCAATGTCCTGCAGACGGGGCAGGGCGGTTTCCGCTTCACCAGTCAGGTTGAGCAGCGCCCGATAGGGCTGTTGTCCGGGGCCGGTCAGCGCGCCCAGATCCTTGCTGTCGAGGATATCGAGCAGGGTGTCGATATCAGCGACGGGCCACGGGCCTGCCGCGAGCTTGCGCACCAGCCCGGGGGTGGTCAGATCGATCGAAATCGAATCGACGCCAACGCCGGCCAGAGCTTCGATCGCCATGGTGATCAGTTCAGCGAGGGCGGCCTCGCTGTCGGCGCCGATCAGCTCTGCGCCAGCCTGGGTCAATTCGCGTTCGGGGGCAAGCTGCGGGGCGCTGCCGCGCAGCACGGTGCCGGCATAGGACAGCCGCAATGGCCGGGACGCATCGGCCATGCGCGTGGCGGCAATGCGTGCCACCTGCCCGGTAATGTCCGGGCGCAGCACCAGCGCCGCCCCCGTGGCCGGATCCGGAGAGCGGAACAGCCCTGCCGTCAGCGGCTTGCCAAGCCATTTGCCGAGCCCGGATTCATATTCCGCCATCGGCGGCGCCACCCGTGCATAGCCATGGCTGCCAAGGGTATCGACCACCTGACGCATGAGCTGAAAACCAACCTCCGCGGCCGGCGGCAGCCGGTCGCGGAAGCCTGGTGGCAGAAGGGCGGTGCGGTCGCTCAAGAGAATCTCAGCGCCTTGACCGTCTTCACGCCGGCAATGCGGGAGATCTGCGCCAGCGTGTCGGAATCGACTTCGGAATCGACCGACAGCAGCAATATGGCTTCGCCGCCGGCGCTGCGCCGACCGAGGTGGAATGTGCCGATATTCACGCCGGCTTCGCCCAAAGTCGTGCCCAGCCGGCCGATAAAGCCCGGCTCGTCGTCATTGACGACGAACAGCATGCGCGGGGCGAAATCCGCTTCGACATTGATTCCAAAGATCTGCACCAACCGTGGTTGCGAGGTTCCGAACAATGTGCCGGCGACCGAGCGTTCGGTGCCGCCGGCGCTGGCCCGCACCCGCAACAGGGTCTGATAATCGGTGTCGCGGTCGTGGCGGACTTCGGCGACTTCGATGTTGCGATCACGCGCGATGGCGGGCGCATTCACCATGTTCACGGTGTCGGAAAAAGTCCGCATCAGCCCTGCCAGAACGGCGCCGGTGATGGGCTTGATGTTGAGTTGCGCGGCTGCACCCTCGACTTCGACGGTGACGCTGCGCAGTTCATCGGGGGCCAGCTGGCCGATGAGATTGCCGAGATGTTCGGCGAGCGCCATGTAAGGCCGAAGCTTGGGCGCGTCTTCGGCGCTCAGGCTGGGGACGTTCAGGGCATTTTCAACGCCGCCCGTCAGCAGGAAGTCCGACATCTGCTGCGCCACCTGAATGGCCACATTGACCTGCGCTTCGTTGGTGGACGCGCCCAGATGCGGCGTGGCGACGAAATTGGCCGTGCCGAACAGCGGGTTTTCCTTCGCCGGTTCATTGATGAAGACGTCGAGCGCCGCGCCGGCGATATGACCGGATTCCAGCCCGGCCTGCAGCGCTGCTTCATCGACCAGACCGCCGCGGGCGCAGTTGATGATGCGCACGCCCTTTTTGGTTTTGGCCAGATTTTCCGCCGACAGGATGTTGCGGGTCTTGTCGGTCAGCGGCGTGTGCAGGGTGATGAAATCGGCCTGTTCGAGCAATTCATTAAGGGTGACTTTCTCGACGCCCAGATCGGTTGCATGTTCGGGGGTCAG
>CAZIAA010000224.1:758-3401 GCA_964537365.1 uncultured Sandaracinobacter sp. | reverse complement strand
TTGCCATTGGCATCAGCAACCAGCGCGAAACCACGGTTTTCTGGAGCCGCAGCACTGGCGCGCCACTGGCGCCGGCAATCGTCTGGCAGGACCGGCGCAGCAGCGATTTCTGCGCCACGCTGAAGGCCGCCGGCCATGAACCCCGGGTGCAGCAATGCACCGGCCTGCTGCTGGACCCTTATTTTTCCGCCACCAAGATCCATTGGGCGCTGCAGCACACCGCCGAGGTGCAGGCCGCCGCCCGCAGCGACGACCTCGCCATCGGCACCATCGACAGCTGGCTGCTGTATAAACTGTCGGGCGCGCATCTGACCGACGCCAGCAATGCATCACGCACCTTACTGATGGATCTGCACCGCCGGCAATGGGCGCCGGACATGCTGGAACTGTTCGACGTGCCGGCGGACGCGCTGCCGATGATCTGCCCGACCAGCGGCCAGCTGGCGGAAACCCGGCTGTTCGGGCCGCCGCTGCCCATTGCCGGCATGGCCGGCGATCAGCAGGCGGCAACCATCGGCCAAGCCTGCAATACCCGCGGCCTCGCCAAATGCACCTATGGTACCGGGCTGTTCATGCTGGCCCATGCCGGCAATGTACCACCCAGCAGCGCCAACCGGCTGCTGGCGACCTTCCTGTCTTCCGCGCCCGAAAGCTATGCTCTTGAAGGCTCGGTGTTCGTGGCGGGGGCTGCAATCAAATGGCTGCGCGACGAACTGCATCTGCTGACCAATGCCGCGCAATCAGAGGAGCTGGCGCGTTCGGTGCCCGACAATGGCGGCGTGGTGTTCGTGCCGGCCTTTGCCGGGCTTGGCGCCCCCTATTGGCAGGCGGAGGCACGCGGCACCCTCGTCGGCCTTAGCGGCGCCACCACTTCCGCCCATATCGTGCGCGCCACACTGGAAGCGATGGGGCAGCAGACCGCCGATCTCATTGATGCTTTCCGCGCCGACGGGCTGGCGCCCAGCGTGCTCAAGGTCGATGGCGGCATGGTCGCCAATGACTGGCTGTGTCAGGATATCGCCGACATCACCGGGCTGGTGGTGGAACGCCCGCGCAGCATCGAAACCACGGCTTTGGGCGCCGCCATGCTGGCGGGGGTCGGCGCCGGCGTGTTCGCCGACCTTGCAGAGGCCAGCCGCGCCATGGTGCATGCGGACCGGCAATTCCAGCCGCAAAGCGATGCCAGCAGCCGCCAGCAGCGCCGGGCCCAATGGCAACGCGCTATCGCCCAGACGCTGGCCGGGGTGGCCGATGCCGCCGGGCACTGATAAGGCGCCCGCCATGCGCATGCGCGAACTCGAAAAGGCATCGGGCGTTTCCCGCGAAACGATCCGCTATTACATCCGCGAGGGGCTATTGCCGGAACCCGACCGGCGGCACCGCAACAGCGCCACTTATAATGAGAACCATCTGGCGCTGCTGCTGGCAATCCGCCGGCTGCGCGATGAACGCTTCCTGCCGCTGTCGGTCATCCGCAGCCTGTTGCACGGCGAAGAAGAAAGCTGGCCCAATCCGGAAATCCTGCCGGAAATCGGCCATCTGTTGCGGGCAAGGCTCGATTCCGAAGGCGAATGGACCACCGCCAGCCAGTTTCTGCAGGAAACAGGCGCGGATCCGGAGGATTTCGCAGCCGCAGCCCGGGATGGCGTCATCCAGCCCGACAGCAATGGCCGGATTTCCCCACGCGATCAGCGCATCCTGCGACTGCTGCAGGACATCCGCAAGATCGGCTTCACCCGCGAACGCGGTTATCCGGAAATCAGCATGGGCCGGCTGAAGGCCGTCATGCACACATTGGCGGAACGCGAAATTCGTGGCTTTTTCGCCAATGTGGCGCCGCATGTCGGCGAACTGGAAGCCGCCGATATGGCCGAGCGCGGCATTGGCCTCATCAATCAGCTGATGGCGGAATTCTTCACCAGCGCCGTGCTTGCCCTGCTGTCGGAACGGCGGCAGCGCGTCTGCAACGGCGAGGCAAGCGCGCCCAGAAGCAAGGTGCGGGACACAGCCGCGACATTGCACCACAATTCAATCAAGCAGCCGTAATCACCTACGCAGTGATCAGAATTCCCCGGATACGGTCAGTACCGGCCCGCTCCCGGGCTGGGCGTTGCCAGCCGCTTTCACACGATAATCCAGCTGGGCGTGAAACGGCCAGGGGTCAAAGCTGAAGCGCGCCGAAGGCCCAAGATCGAAGCGCGACACCGTCAGCCCGGTATTGCGCTGGGTGGCGCCCCAGACCCCGCCGCCGCCATCCATCGACATGCGCCCCAGATGCAGCAATGGCGTGGCCAGCACGGCCTGCCCGCCGGCATAATAGGCGGTATCATGGAGGCCGATCGCCCCGGCCTCGCCATAGCCCTGCAGGCGCCAGGGCCGGCCGCCGGCCTGAAATGTCTTGTCGGCACCGCCGGAAATCCGCGCCGCCCAGGCATTGCGGGCGTAAATGCCCAATGCAATGCGGCGTTCCACATCCAAAGCAATCGGAATGCCGTGCGATGGCTGCACCCGCACGCCGATGGCGGCTTCCGTGGTTTCCCGCACGACAGCGCCGCGCTGCCCCATGGCGGCCGCAATCCGGCCCAGAATGGAAATCCGGGCATCATCCAGCGGGTTCAGCATATAGCCAACGGCCGCCCCCAT
>CAZIAA010000224.1:0-748 GCA_964537365.1 uncultured Sandaracinobacter sp. | reverse complement strand
GGCGACGCCGCCAGCGGGTCCTGCTCGCTGTCGGAGCGGGTCAGCACATAGCCGGCCACCGACAAGCGCCTGGTCAGCTGCCGGCTGTCGGCCTGCCATTGTCGGGCCGCTGCCGCCTGCGGCGCCGTGCGCACGGCTTCATCCAGAAGCACGACAGCATGGCGGCGGTCGCCGGCGCGCAATGCTTCATAGCCGGATGCGGCAATGGCATGGGCGCGCACTTCGGTGTCGTCCAGCACTCGCCCATCGGCCTGTTCGGTCGGCGTGGCCGGAACCGGCGCGGACGCCGCGGACGCCGGCAGTTTTGTCGCGGCTGATGCGGCCGCCTGCGCCGGCAGGCTCCAGCCCGCAACCGTCGCCGCCGGCACCTGCGGCGGCGCCTGCTCCACGATCAGCCGAACCACGCTTTCCGATGGATAGGCGCCGGGTGCCGCCGCAGCGCGCGGTTGTGGCAATGCCATGCCCGGCCCCCAGCCCGCCTCGATCAACCGGGCAACGGTCCGGTCGGCAACTTCGACTGCAACACGCGCCGCCACATCCGCCACCAGTTGCGATTCCGACGACAGACCGGCTGCGACAACAGGCCGCCCGGCCAGACTTCCATCTGCCGTCGCCGGCTCCACCGCCGGCGCAACCACCCCCAGCGCCGCCCCCAGCGCGCGTTTTTCCTGCTGGTTTTCGGCCAGCAATCCGGGCGCCCGGCCGACAAACCAGCCAATCGCCAAAATCAACGCAATCTGATAGACAC
>CAZIAA010000223.1:0-3433 GCA_964537365.1 uncultured Sandaracinobacter sp. | reverse complement strand
GCCTGCGCGCGCCGGATGATCCGCGCATCCGCGCAACCATCCGCGTCATCGATGCACTGCTGAAAGTCGATCTGCCGGCGGGGCCGTGCTGGCACCGCTATAACGAGGATGGCTATGGCGAACATGGCGACGGCCGGCCGTTCGATGGCACTGGAATCGGCCGTGCCTGGCCATTGTTGACGGGGGAACGCGCGCATTTCGAGCTCGCCGCCGGCAACCGATCGCAAGCGGAACAACTGCTGGCCGCCGTCGAAGGCTTTGCCAGCGACGGCAAGTTGATTCCGGAACAGGTGTGGGATGCCGATGACATTCCGGAGCGGGCATTGACGCGCGGCCGGCCCTCCGGCTCGGCCATGCCGCTGGCCTGGGCCCATGCCGAGCATGTGAAACTGCTGCGGTCTTTGGCAGATGGGCAGGTGTTCGACATGCCGCCGCAGACCCGGACGCGCTATCTGCAACAACGGGTGACGTCGCCGCGGCGCATCTGGCGCTATAACCACAAATGTCACCGCATGCCGGCGGGCAGGATCGCCCGCATCGAAGTCCGCGCCGCCGCCCGGGTGCATTGGAATATCGCTGGCAACGATGCATGGACCGACACCCCCACGCGCGACAGCGGGCTTGGCATGCATGTCGCCGATCTGCCGACCGGGGAATGCACGGCCGGGCAGGTCCTGCGCTTTACCTTCCACTGGTCCGAGGCGGACAAGTGGGAAGGGCAGGATTTTCGCATCGAATTCATCTGATCGTGCTGCCGGCCATGGCTTGTCATTTTATGGGAAAAACCGGGCGATCCGGCGTTTTGCAGGATATCTTCGCTTGCGCTCGGTGATGATTTTCCGCGATAATCGCAGCACGCGTGCCGGGCCCCTCTGGCGATCTGCTGCAAGCGGTCGTGATGTCGGAACGCGCCGGGTGCAGCTAGCCCCCGTGGACAGGATGTCGAACGGAATGCCAGCAGAGCGGCGGATTTTTCCGCCATGCACGCACTCGCTGTCAGACGATGCAGTAAGATGAGGGGATATCGATCCATGCCCGATATGTTTGCCAATCCGGCCGCCTGCCCGGCGAAAATCGACAGCCTGACTGTCGTGCCTGCGATGCCGTCCCGTTCTGGCGGGTTGACGCAATGATTCTGCTGGAGGGACTGTCGGCGCTGCTGCACCAGCCCGCCGCCTGGGCCGCGCTTGCAACGCTTGTCGCGATGGAAATCGTGCTCGGCATCGATAATCTGATCTTCATCTCGATCCTCAGCAACAAGCTGCCGGCGCAATTCCGCGTGCGGGCGCGGCGTATCGGCATTGGTCTGGCATTGATCATGCGTCTGATGCTGCTGGCGTCGGTGGCGTGGATCGTGCAGCTGACCCGGCCGATATTCGAGATTTTCGGCCAGAGCTTTTCCTGGCGTGACATTCTGCTCATTTCCGGCGGCCTGTTCCTGATGTGGAAGGCGACCCGGGAAATCCACCAGAATGTGGACCCGACGCATGATCCCAATGCCGTCAACATGGGCGATGTCGGTCTCGGTTTTGGCGCCGCCATCGGCCAGATCGTGCTGCTGGATCTGGTGTTTTCGATCGACAGCATCATCACCGCCGTCGGCATGACCGACAATCTCGCCATCATGGTCATCGCCGTCGTCAGCGCAGTGATCGTCATGCTGGTTGCAGCAACGCCGCTGGCCAATTTCATTGGCCGCAACCCGACGGTCGTCATGCTGGCGCTGGCGTTCCTGATGCTGATTGGCACGACGCTGGTGGCCGAAGGCCTCGGCACGCATGTGCCCAAGGGCTATATCTATGCCGCCATGGCGTTTTCGGCGGCGGTCGAAGGGCTGAACGTCCTCGCCCGCAGCCGGCGCCAACGGTCCGAAGCCATGGTGCAATCAGCGGGGCAATCAGGCGAATCCGAACCGCCGCGATAACTGCCAAGGCCTGCGCTGTTCAGGCAGCCGCCTTTCTGGTCAGGATGAACGGAATTTCGACCAACCCGTTGACGGCGGTTGCAACGCCATTGCGGATCAGCGGTTGCCAGCGCCATTTGCGCACCGCCCGCAGCGCCGCCTGATCGAGCCGGTCATGGCCGCTGGAGCTGTGGATGGCGATATGCTGGACTCGCCCGTCCGTGCCGACCGTCACATCCAGCACGACCGTGCCCTCCTCGCCCAGCCGGCGCGACTGGCTCGGATAGATTGGCGGCACGCCTTCGGTCAATGAGACCATCAGGTCATCCGATTTGGCCACGGCGGGCGCGGGTGGCCGGTGGGTGCCGACGGAAGCGCTGGCCACTCTGGGCGCGGAAGTCGCTGGCACGGCCGCCGGCAGCATGATGATTGGCTGCACGCGCGGAGTGGCGATTTCCACGATCGGCGGCAGCAGGGTGACGGGCGGAATATCCGCCACTGGTTCCGGCGGGGTGTATTCGGGTGGCGGCGGCGGGCTGAAGTCCGGCACGGACACCATCAGCATCGCCTGCACGGGTTTGTCGGCGACGTAATACTGATGGTAGGTGAATGCCAGCGCCAGCAGACCGGCATGGATCGCGACAACGGCAGAGCCGGTCCAGAACTGCCGGCCGATGCGGTCGCGCCAGGGCCGGTCGTCCGGATGCAGGTAGAAGCTCAGGGTTTGCGGCGACTGCTCCGTTTCCGGCGGCACGACGGTCAGCGGTGGTTGCACGTGCGCGGCAGCCACGGGCCGCGGCGTTGCCGGCGCGCGCCGGGCATTGCCCGCGCGTGGCGATGCAAATGCAGTCCAGTTGCTGTTCGTTGCAATGCTCGACATCGTTGCCCCTTCTTGCTCGGGCTTTCTAAACCGCCTGCGACTGTAACTCAATAGCAATCCGATGCCTGCAACCGGCCATGTCCAGCCGCGCCGTTTCATGGCTGTGCCAGCTGCTGCTGGCAAGCGCTCAACATGCCGTTTCCAGCATGGCGGCAAGGGCCGGGGTCAGGCGTTCCTGTGTCCGGCCATGCTCTTGCAACAGGAATCGTGCGGCGATTCGCCGCTCTGTGGCGAGCGCGAAACCAGCCTCCACGCCAAGCACGGTCAATGCGGTTGCCCAGGCATCGGCGGCAAGCGCAGTCGAGTCGATGACGCTGACGGCGGTGATGCCGTTGCGAACCGGCGTGCCCGTGCGCGGGTCGATGCTGTGCAGGCCGCGGCGGTAATTGCCGGAAGTCGCAATGGCGAGGCCATGCAGGGCGATCCGCAATGGCGCGCAGGTCATGCCATCCGGCACTTCCATTTCCACCCACCAGGGGTCGCAATCCGGCCGCATGCCGCGCCCGACCAGTTCGCCGCCGATTTCGACCAGGGCATGGCGCAGGCCGATTTCGCCCAGGCAATCGGCGACGGCATCGACGGCATGGCCCTTGGCGATGCCCGACAGATCGAGCGCCAGCCCGCCCGGCTGGCGCAAGGCGCGGGCGGGT
>CAZIAA010000222.1:0-3438 GCA_964537365.1 uncultured Sandaracinobacter sp. | reverse complement strand
AGCGCAGCGTGGAAAAGTCGAATTTGATTCCGACTTCGGCGCTTTTCACTTTCTCCGGCTCGAACTTCAGATCTTCGAGATCAGGCGCGGCGGCCTGCATCGATGAACGATCGAGGTTGAAGCCGCCGGCCTTGTAGCCGAGCGCATAGCTGGCATAGGCGGTGACCTGCTGCACTGGTTTCCAGCTGAGCGCGGCCGTGCCGGTCCACTGGCTTTCCTTGCGGTGGGTGTCGCCGGCCATGGAAAAGGCGCTGAGCATGCACGGCATGCCGGCAAGCCCCGCCAGCGCCGGGTCACTGCGCAGCGCCGTGCACAGCGGATTATCGCCATGCAAGTCAACCGACAGGCTTTTCTTTTCATGGGTATAGCGTCCGCCCAGAGTGAGCTGCAGCCGGTCGGGCACGAGGTCGATGACATTATGCGTGAACACCGCAAAGCTGCGCGATTTCTGCCGGTAGCGATCATCCCCTATGCCATGGCCTGCAAGCGTTGCCCCTGCGGCACCGGCGGCCACAGCGGCGGCGTCATAGCCATAAGAACCGGGGATGCTCTGCCCGCTCCAGAGTGCCACCGGGGTGGTCAAGCTGGCGGGCAGCTCGGCCGCGCCAGTGACGGCCGCGGCCACCGCCGGGTTCATGCAGCCGGGCTGTGTGCTGTCGAGCAGGCCGGCAAAACCAGCCGTCGCCGCGCGTTGCGCCAGGCTGTTGGCAACCAGACAGCTGCCAAAGCGCATGGCGTCGGCGCCGAAACGCATGTCGTCGCGGGTGTCCAGCCGTTCCTGCGCAAAATAGCCACCGAGCAGCCAGTCGATCCGGCCGCCCAGAGCCTTGCCGTTCAGGCGCAGTTCCTCGCTGATGGTGCGGAAGCGGCTGTTCTGATTTTCGCGATAGAGGATATCCAAGCTCTGGAAATCGGCATCCTGCCCGCCCAGCAGCTTCCAGTCGCGCCAGGCGGTGATCGAAGTCAGTTCGGCAAAGCCGAGATTCCAGTCGACCTGCGCCGACAGCCCCCAGTCGCGCACATCGGAGCGAAAGCGCCGGCCCGGGGTGAGCGCCGTGTAGCGGCCATAAGTGTCGTCGGAAATGGTGCCGCCCAAGCCGCGAACGATGTCGACGACAGGGTTGCCGGGGCGGACATCCGCGCCGCCCTGCCCGTCCGGCAGGCTGGTGCGGAACGGCATATAGGTCGACGCGCAGCAGAGTTCTTCGCGCTTGGAATAATCCGCGATCAGGCGGATTTCCAGATCGGCGGAAGGCGTGAACAGCAATTGCCCGCGCAGCATGCGGCGGTTGCGATCATTATAACGGCGGTCGTCGTTCAGATCCTTGATGAAGCCGTCACGTTCCAGCAACACGCCATCCAGCCGATAGGCGATGCGATCATCCGCCAATGGCCCCGACACCCCGACCACAAAGCGCTTCTGGTTGAAATTGCCATAGGAAAATTCCGCATTCCCGATCGATTGGAATGTCGGTTTCGGCGTGATGATGTTGATGAGACCGGCCGAGGCATTGCGCCCGAACAATGTGCCCTGCGGCCCGCGCAGCACTTCGATTCGTTCGACTGCACCCAGTTCCGTCAGGCCGGCACCGCTGCGCGGGCGGTAGACGCCATCGATATAGGTCGCGACCGAGGATTCAAGGCCGGGATTGTCGCCGACGGTGCCGATGCCGCGAATACGGGCGACACCGCCCGTCGATTCCGAGGAACTGGAGCTGACCAGAAGCGAGGGCACCAGCTGGTTCAGTTCGCGGATGTCATGCGCGCCGGATTTCTGCAGCGCGTCGGCGGAAACGGCGCTGACCGCGATCGGCACATTGGACAGCGCCTGTTCGCGTTTGGTGGCGGTGACGACGATGTCATCAACGCTGGCGACGATGCCGCCCGGCGCCGCATATTCGGCCGCCATGGCCGGCAGGCCGAGAAACAACGCCGCAGAAGCCAGCAGAATGGAGCGCATGCTATCCCCCAGGAAATGACAGTGATGCAACACGGAACGAATGCCGCCCGAATGGAAAAGTCAGGGTGCTGGTAAAAGGATAATTGCACAGCTGCAACCATGCGTGCATGCTGATTGCTGGGAAAAATTGTCAGCACGGACCCCGGAACAGGGCGTTGCGGGGGCAATGGCACGGCGAGGAGGAACAATGGCAAGGCTGCAAGGCAAGATCGCGCTGATTACGGGCGCTGCTTCCGGGCTGGGACGGCGCATGGCCGAGCGTTTTGCCGAACAGGGCGCGCGGGTGCTGCTGGCCGACATCAATCTGGCTGGCGCTGGGGAAGCAGCGGCCGCCATCGGCCCGGCCGCACAGGCCATACAGCTGGATGTCACCAGCGAGGACAGCTGGATAGCGGCCATTGCCGAAGCCGGGCGGGTGTTTGGCGGTCTGCATATTCTGGTCAATTGCGCCGGCATCGGCGGTGGCACCACCGTCGAGGACACCGATCTCGAAACCTGGCGGCGTGTGCATGCCATTGATCTCGATGGCGTTTTCCTTGGCTGCAAACATGCCATCCCGCTCATCCGGCAGACCACGCAGGCGGGAAATTCGCGCGGCAGCATCCTCAATATTTCCTCGATCGCTGGAATCATCGCCGCCGGCAATATGGCCGCCTATAACAGCGCCAAGGCAGGCGTGCGGCATCTGACCAAATCCGTTGCGCTGCACTGCGCGTCCAAACGCGACCCGATCACTTGCAATTCGGTGCATCCGACTTTCATCGACACACCGATTCTGGATGGCTTCACGGCGATGGGCAAATACAGCAAGGATGAAATCCTTGCCAAGCTTGGGCGGCAGGTGCCGGTCGGCCATATCGGCGAACCGGATGATGTCGCCTGGGCCGCAGTCTATCTGTGCTCGGATGAAGCGAAATTCGTGACCGGCGCCGAACTTTATATCGATGGCGGCATTTCCGCCATGTAGCTCGAATCAGGCCGGGACAGGCCGGCGGCGGGTTTTCCTTGTGCGGGCCTTGCGGCAGGCTATCAGGCTGTGGCTATAATTGGCCGCGCCGGAGTCACCGGCCGGAAATTGCGAGAGGTTGC
Source organism: uncultured Sandaracinobacter sp. (assembly GCA_964537365.1). GTDB lineage: Bacteria > Pseudomonadota > Alphaproteobacteria > Sphingomonadales > Sphingomonadaceae > Sandaracinobacteroides. The sequence goes on along the minus strand of CAZIAA010000222.1, from coordinate 389 downwards.
AGCAAGCATGAGCGAGATTGTCTATCCAGTGCCGGGTGATTGGGCGAACACCGCCCGCATCAACGCCGAAGGCTATGCCCGGATGTATCGGGAATCGCTGGATGATCCGGATGGCTTCTGGCGCCGCGAAGCCCAGCGCATCGACTGGATCAAGCCTTTCACCGAAGTGTCGAAATGGAGCTTTGACAAGGCCGATTTCGGAATCCGCTGGTTTGCCGATGGTGAACTGAATGTCAGCGCCAACTGCATCGATCGCCATCTGCCGGCGCGCGCCAATGAAACCGCGATCATCTGGGAGCCCGACAGCCCCGGCGAAGGCCGCAGGATCAGCTTTCAGCAACTGCACGATTCCGTCTGCCGACTGGCCAATGGCCTGAAGTCGCTCGGCG
>CAZIAA010000221.1:0-3446 GCA_964537365.1 uncultured Sandaracinobacter sp. | reverse complement strand
GCGCCCAGCGCCGGGTGCCGATCCAGTATCCCAAGCGACAGGCGGGCAATCGCGTGTATCAGGGCGAAAGTTCGCATTTGCCGCTGAAACTGAATATGGCGAATGTCATTCCACCGATTTTCGCATCCTCAGTGCTGTTGATGCCTTTGACCGTGGCGCAGTTTCTGGGCGAAGGCGGCGGCCCGGACTGGTTGCTGACGGTGACGACGCTGTTGCAGCATGGGGCGCCATTGTATCTGCTGCTCTATGGCCTGATGAACATATTCTTCACTTTCTTCTATACCGCCGTGGTGTTCAATCCGGAGGAAACCGCGGACAATCTGAAGCGCTATGGCGGCTTTGTGCCCGGCATCCGGCCCGGGGAAAAAACCGCGATCTATCTCGATTATGTGCTGACCCGCATCACCACGGTCGGGGCGGCCTATCTGACCTTCGTCGTGCTGATGCCGGAAATCCTCATCGCCAAGATGGCAATTCCGTTTTATCTGGGCGGCACTTCGCTGCTGATCGTCGTCAATGTGACCATGGACACCGTGGCGCAGATGCAGGGGCATTTGCTGGCGCACCAGTATGAGGGATTGATCAAGAAAACGAAATTTCGAAACAAGGGGCAACGTTGACGATGCGGACCGTGACCGGGGCAAATATCATTCTTCTCGGGCCACCGGGCGCGGGCAAAGGCACCCAGGCGCAGCGTCTGGTGCAACAACGCGGCATGCTGCAATTGTCGACTGGCGACATATTGCGCGAAGCGGTTGCCGCCGGCACGGACATCGGCCGCATGGCCGACGAGATCATGAAAAGCGGCAAGCTGTTCCCGGATGACCTGATGGCGGAAATTCTGGGCGAACGTCTGGATCGTGTTCCCGCCGGCCAGGGGATCATCTTCGATGGCTATCCGCGCACGCCGAAACAGGCGGAGCTGCTGGACGTGTTGTTGCAAAAGCGTCAGCTGGCGCTGGATCATGTGATCGAGCTTGTCGTGCAGGAGGGCGCTCTCGTGGACCGCGTCAGCGGCCGCTTTACCTGCGCCACCTGCGGCGAGGGCTATCATGATCGCTACAAGCAGCCCAAGGTCGAGGGCGTCTGCGATCGCTGTGGCGGTACGGAGTTCAAGCGCCGCCCTGACGACAATGCCGAAACCGTTCGCACCCGGCTGGCCGAATATCATGCCAAAACCGAACCGATCCTGCCGATCTATCGCGCCCGTGGCCTGGTGCGGCCGGTGGACGGCATGGCGGATATGGATGCAGTGACCGCGGCAATCGCTGCAATTCTGGACCGCGGCTGAAGCCGTTCCGGTCCGTGCCCCGGATGTGGGTGAGAAACCGCTTGACATGCGCCGGATTTGCTTTTCGCTGGCTTGACAGAAATCCTGCGCCCGCCTACCGACGTCAGTTCCACAAGCTTGCGGGCCTGGACCGGTCGGTGGCGATTCGAGCTGTCTGGATTGAAAATCGCAAGTCATCAGCATGCAAAGAGATGGATCGTCTGAGCCAGGACGATCCGTGGAGCAGGAGTAATCTGTGGCACGTATTGCAGGGGTGAATATCCCCACCAACAAGCGCGTAGAGATCGCGCTGACCTATATTCATGGAATTGGGCGCACACGGGCACGGGAAATCGTTGCCAGGCTTGGTTTCCCGTCGGAACGGCGGGTGCAGGATCTGACCGACGCCGAAGTGCTGCAGATTCGCGAAGCGATCAGCAATGATTATGTCGTCGAAGGCGATCTGCGCCGCGAGACGGCAATGAATATCAAGCGCCTGATGGATCTGGCCTGCTATCGCGGCCTGCGTCACCGCAAGGGGCTGCCCGTACGCGGTCAGCGCACCCACACCAATGCCCGCACCCGCAAGGGCAAGGCGAAGCCGATCGCAGGGAAGAAGAAGTAATGGCCCAGGCACCGGAACGGTTGAAGCGCCGCGAGCGCAAGAACATCACTGCTGGCATTGCCCATGTGAATGCCAGCTTCAACAACACCATGATCACCATCACCGACGCGCAGGGCAATGCCATTTCCTGGTCGTCGGCGGGGGCGATGGGCTTCAAGGGCAGCCGCAAGTCGACGCCTTATGCAGCGCAGGTCGCCGCGGAAAGCGCTGGCAAAAAGGCCGCGGAACATGGCGTGCGCACGCTGGAAGTGGAAGTGAAGGGGCCGGGCTCCGGCCGGGAATCCGCCCTGCGGGCGCTGCAGGCGATCGGTTTCCAGATCACTGCGATCCGGGATGTGACAGCCATCCCGCATAATGGCGTGCGCCCGCCCAAACGGCGCCGGGTCTGAGGCAAGCTTGGGGTGACTTTCGGTTGCCCCTTTTGACGGGCTGGCTGCCGTTGCGTGCCGGCCCGTCAGGCAGAGGTATCACTGATGCCCTCTGCGATACAGGCACTGCAAAAGTAAAGGTGGTGAGAACGTGTCAGCAGTTTATGCAAAGAACTGGCAGGAACTGAAGAAACCGAACGGACTTGAGGTAAGGTCGGGCGGCACCGACAGGCGCAAGCAGTTTGTGGCCGAGCCTCTGGAGCGTGGTTTCGGACTGACCCTGGGCAATGCGCTGCGCCGGGTGCTGCTGTCGAGCCTGCAGGGCGCAGCCGTGACTGCAATCCGCATCGATGGCGCCTTGCATGAATTCTCGTCGCTGCCGGGCGTGCGGGAAGACATCACGGACATCGTTCTGAATGTGAAGCAGATCGTGGTCCGCATGCAGGACGCACAGCCCAAGCGTCTGACCTTGTCGGCTACCGGCCCCGGCGAAGTCACTGCCGGCCAGATCGCGCTCTCTGGCGATATCCAGATCGGCAATCCGGATCTTGTGCTCTGCACCCTCGACGAGGGCGCGACCTTCAACATGGAACTGACCGTGCAGACCGGCAAGGGTTATGTTCCGGCCAGCGAGAACCGGCCGATGGATGCGCCGATCGGCCTCATTCCGGTGGATGCGCTTTATACGCCGATCCGGCAGGTGGCCTATAAGGTGGAACCGACCCGGGTTGGACAGGACCTTGATTACGATCGCCTGACGCTGACGGTGGAAACCGATGGCTCGCTCAAGCCCGAGGATGCGGTGGCCTATGCCGCGCGCATTCTGCAGGACCAGTTGCAGCTGTTCATCAATTTCGAAGAGCCGGTGGCCCAGACCGTGCCGGCCGTGCAGCCGCCTTCGGCCGTTGCCATCGAAGAAGATCGTTCGGACATGATGATCAACCGCAACCTGCTGAAGAAGGTTGAGGAACTGGAATTGTCGGTGCGTTCGGCGAACTGCCTGAAGAACGACAATATCATCTATATCGGCGACCTGGTCCAGAAGAGCGAGCCGGAAATGCTGCGCACGCCAAATTTTGGCCGCAAATCGCTCAATGAAATCAAGGAAGTGCTGTCCTCTCTGGGGCTGCGTCTGGGGATGGAAATTCCCGGCTGGCCACCGGAAAACATCGAGGAACTGGCC
>CAZIAA010000220.1:0-3460 GCA_964537365.1 uncultured Sandaracinobacter sp. | reverse complement strand
GCGAGAATGCCGAGCACCTCGGTGCGATCCGCCCCTATAACAATCGCGCCGCGCTGACCGGTTAATCGTCAGAAAAGCCGAATGGTACACCGGTGCGGCGATATTCATCCGGCAGCATGTCGCGGCCAATGGGCGGCGCTGCGCGGGCGATGCAATTGGCACGGTGGCACAAGCGGCAGGTGATCCCAATCCCCGTCGCCAGCGCTGGATCCGGCGCCCCGGGGCCACGCGCATAAATCAATCGCCCGGCATGTTCGGCCGCACAGACCAGCGCCACGGCGCGCTCCGCCCGTGGTGCGGCAAAAGCGCCACCGCCCTGATGCACGGTGCGGGCAATGGAAAAAAACCGCTCGCCATCCGGCAGCTCGATCCATTGCGTCACCACTTGCCCGGGCGTGCGAAAGACCTGATGCACGCTCCACAACGGACAGCCGCCGCCGTGGCGCGCAAACGGAAAACCAGCGCCATCCAGACGCTTCGACACATTGCCCGCCGGATCGACCCGCAAAAAGAAGAATGGCACATGCGTCGCCCCCGGCTTCTGCAATGTCGTCAGCCGGTGCGCCGTCTGCTCAAAGCTGGTTTCGAACTGCCGCGCCAGAGCTTCCACATCGTAAAAGCGTTTTTCGGCGGCCCGGGCAAAACCGGCATAGGGCATCAACACTGCTGCCGCGCCATAACTCGCCAGCGCGCGATCAGCCAGGCGACGGCCATTGCCAGTGTGGAAACTGCCTTCGTGCAACAGCGCATCCAGCGTCTGCCGATACTCCAGATAAATCAGTTGCAGGGCCATCTGGAACTTCTGGCTGGCTGGATCCAGCTGATCATCCAGCTGCAATTCCCGGCCATGGTGGTTGAGGCGGCGAATGGCGCCCAGCATCACATCGGCCGGCAGCCGCCGTACCCGCAAACCATGTTTCGCCTGAAAATATTGCGCCAGACCGCCTGCCTTCGCCACGGCGGCAGCCAGTTGTTCGCCGGCATCATCCAGCATGGGAAAGGAATTGCGCCGCGCTGCCAGAAAGCGCCGGCTTTCCGCCATCGGATCGGGCGGCGCGGCACCGGCCGCCAAGGTCTCGCCCCCCGGCTCGGCAACACGATCCGCCAGCGCCAGCTGCTCTTCACGCCAGGCGGTGTGGATACGCAATAGCGCTTCGGCAAAGCCGGGGTAATTTGCCACCACGTCCGACGTTTCCGCGGCCGGCAGGTCGATATCGGCAAACACCGGATCCTTCAGCACCGCTTCGACGCGGGCGCGCTGTTCATCACCGCCCTCATCCGCCAGAGCGGCGATATCGAGATCATAGGTCCGCGCCAGCCGGATCAGCAATTCCGCCGTCAATGGCCGCTGGTTGCGCTCCAGCAAGGCGACATAGGATGGCGAGATTTCCAGATCGGCCGCCATATTGGCCTGCGTCAGACCCAGATCGCGGCGCAACCGCCGCAACCTTGGCCCGAGATATTTGCTGATATTCGCCATGCGCAGCCTTTTCCGATGCCGTTTCAGTCACTCCTATACAACTTTACAATAGAATCTTGTAAAGTTTTACAGCTGAACGAAACAGGCTTTGCCGCCACGCCCGCCGCCGCCGTAAAAGTCATGCCAGAAGGCGCCGACAGCAACGCCCGGCCGCCACAGCAAAACCACGAAAGAGCAATCCAATGACAGAGCTTTCACTTTCGGATTATACCGCGCAGATCCAGTCCGCTCAGCAGACGATCCGCGCCCATGGCCAGCCCTGGCACGCCATCAGCGCCGAAGGGATTGCCCGCATGCGGCTGCAGAATCGTTTCCGCACCGGACTCGACATTGCCCGCCACACCGCTGCAATCATGCGCCGCGACATGGCCGAATATGATGCCGATCCAGCGCAATACACCCAGTCGCTGGGCTGCTGGCATGGCTTTTTCGCGCAACAGAATATGATTGCGATCAAGAAGCATTTCGGCACTACCGACAAGCGCTATCTCTATCTGTCCGGCTGGATGGTGGCGGCATTGCGCTCGGAATTCGGCCCGCTGCCGGATCAGTCGATGCACGAAAAAACCTGCGTGCCTGACCTGATCGCCGAAATCTATACCTTCCTGAAACAGGCGGATGCGCGCGAACTGAATGACTTGTTCCGCGGTCTGGATGCAGCCCGCGAAGCCGGTGACGACGCACGCGCACAGGAACTGCTGCACCAGATCGAAAATTTCGAAACCCATGTGGTGCCGATCATTGCCGATATCGACGCTGGTTTCGGCAATGCCGAAGCGACCTATCTTCTGGCGAAGAAAATGATCGAAGCCGGCGCCTGCGCGCTGCAGATTGAAAATCAGGTGTCGGATGAAAAGCAATGCGGCCATCAGGACGGTAAGGTGACCGTGCCGCATGAGGATTTCATTGCCAAGATCCAGGCCTGCCGCCATGCCTTTCTGGAACTCGGTGTGGATGATGGAATCATCGTCGCCCGCACGGATTCGCTGGGCGCTGGCCTCACCAAGCAGATCGCCTATTCCGCCACCCCCGGCGACCTGGGCGACCAGTACAACGCCTTCCTCGATTGCGAGGAAATCCAGCCCTATGCGCATCATGCCGGCGATGTGCTGATCAGCCGCGAAGGCAAGCTGTTGCGGCCGAAACGCCTGCGGTCCAATCTCTACCAGTTCCGGCCGGGAACCGGTGCCGACCGTTGCGTGCTCGATTGCATCACCGCGCTGCAAAACGGCGCCGACCTGCTGTGGATCGAGACTGCAACGCCGGACATCCGCCAGATCGGCGACATGGTGCGCCGCATCCGGGCCGCCATCCCGAATGCCAAGCTTGTCTACAACAATTCCCCCAGCTTCAACTGGACGCTGAATCTGCGCCAGCAAGTGTATGATAGCTGGGCAGAAGCAGGCAAGGATATATCCAGCTATAACCGCACCAATCTGATGAGCGAGATCTACGACCAGACCGAGCTCGGCATGGAAGCGGATCAGCGCATCCAGTCGTTCCAGCGCGAGGCTGCGCGGGAGGCCGGGATCTTCCACCATTTGATCACCCTGCCGACCTATCACACCGCGGCGCTGTCGACCGACAATCTCACGCGGGAATATTTCGGTGCGCAAGCCATGCTGGGCTATGTGAAGAATGTGCAGCGCCAGGAGATCCGCCAGCACATCGCCTGTGTGCGGCACCAGAACATGGCCGGATCGGATATTGGCGACGATCACAAGGAGTATTTTGCCGGCGATGCAGCGCTGAAGGCCGGCGGCGCCCACAACACCATGAACCAGTTCGCCTGAAATCCGGTGGGCGTCCGCATTGTGGCAGAAGCGCGCTTCTGCCACATTTTTTCGCAAGAATAGTGTCCTCTTTGCAACAACAAGATGTTGTTGCCGGCAACAGCAAAATCACAACCTGTCGAATTTCAGCGACATTTGCTGAGTCATTGGTGGCACGCCCTGCCCCCAACCCGCCGTTAACCCCGTT